>DDSA01000083.1:26225-26367 GCA_002343715.1 Phycisphaerales bacterium UBA2402
ACGGACGGCCGGCATCACCGGCTCGCCCACGTTGAACGTCGTGTGGTCGCCCGCCGCGTCTTACAGCAGGACGCCGCCTTCCTTCTGCTTCTTCTCGAGCGTGATGTTGAGCCCCAGCCCCTTGAGCTCGTTGCAGAGCACG
>DDSA01000075.1 GCA_002343715.1 Phycisphaerales bacterium UBA2402
ACCGATGCAAACGGCCTTCCCCGTCTCCCCGGCCGGATGGTCCTGCGCACCGATCCAGACCGAGCGATCGATGCCCTCCTCGCCGACCTCTTCATCACGCAGCAGCCCGCGGAGCAGGAGCGTGGGGTGGGCGAATCGGCGGAGTTCACGGTCATCGCCACGGGCGATGGTGAACTGGGGTATCAGTGGCGCATGCGCGACCCCGTGACCGGCGCCTTCGAGGCCCTCGCCGAAGGCGGACGCTACACGGGCACGATGACCGACACGCTCACGATCGCCGACCTCGGGTGCGATGATGGCGGGGAGTACGACGTGCTGATCACCGATGGGTGCGGCTCGTTCCCCAGCGAGAGCGCGACTCTGACGATCGACTTCCTCGGCGACTTCAACAACGATGGCGGCGTGGACGGCGCGGATGTCGAGGCCTTCTTCGAGGCGTGGGAGGCCGGAGACTTCAGCGCCGATGTCAACCAGGACGGCGGCATCGACGGCGCGGATGTCGAGACGTTCTTCGCGGCGTGGGAGTCGGGCGGGTGCGGGTGAGCCGCCTTCGTGCCGGACCGGTTCGCACGCTGGTGCAGAGTGCCAGTTTCACACCTGTCCGGCGTTCTTTCTGCCGCAGTCGCCGCGGGCGAATGAGTATCGGCGTACGGTGGCATCATGGTCCCGCCCCCAAACGCTGATCTGCGTCCGGCCGTTGTTTCATCCGGCGGTGCGCTGCCCAGGGCCATGATTCTGCTGGCGACGGCATGGATCCTCGCGGCCGGCGCGGTTGTCGCCTCCCGCTCCCGTGCCAACTGGGGTTGGTACATGGATATTCACCGCACGCTCGCGGGACGCGGCGTGCCGGACGCCGTGCGCCATCTGGACAGTCTCATCATCTTCGTCGGGGCCGCGGTCCTGGGCGCCTGGTTGGCTTCAAAAGTACATGGCGGGACCGTCGCCGGGCTGCTGTGCCTGCGCCGCGGCCGTGCCGGTTGGGGATGGGTCAGCGTCGCCGCGCTCGCGCCGATGGTCGTGGGCGGACTGATACTCGGGTGGCAGCGGAGAGACCCGGAGGCATCGATCAGTGCACTGCTGCCGCGGATCATCAGCGGCGTGGTTCGAGCGCCCATCGCCGAGGAGTTCCTGTTCCGTGGCCTGCTCATCGGTGTCTGTGCCGCGGCGGTGGGGTGGCGTGGCCGGTGGTTCTGGTGCAACGCGTTCGCCGCGGCGTGCCTCTTCGCGTCGATTCACATCTCGTGGTCCGAGCCGAACCTTGAACGTACTTGGCCGACGCTGCTGGTGACGGGGATGGGCGGGTTGTGGTACGCCTGGCTACTCGCGAGATGGGGCTCCCTGTGGATGCCGATGGTGATGCACGCGGGGATGAACCTTGGATGGATGCTCGCCGCGGCGGGGGGCGGCGCTGGCGGGGGCGGGTGGATCGAGAACGTGCTGCGGGCGGCCACCATCACGCTGGCAACGGCCTGGACCTTGCGTTCGACGCGTGGCGGGGCCCAGATCCGGGAGTGATTCGGATCAGCCTTTTCCGCCGCGAAGTGGCGGGCGCTCCCGGATTTTACAGGCCGGGGGATATTCTCTTGGAAATCGACGATTGACGCGCTCCCGGCCCGCGCCGATCCCGCTCCCTGTGGATAAGGGCCGCACGGCGCGGCGGAACATGGGAGGATCTCATGCGATTGCTGCGAGTTGCTTCGACACTGGTGTTTGCCTTCACCGCATCGGCTCAGCCGGTGCTCCTGACCGGGCCGGTCACGCTCAACCCCGGTGCCGCGACCATCACGCCTACGTCGGGCGGAGATCCCGTGCCGCTGGCGACAGCCGAGATCACGGTGGAGGGAACGAGACTGACGGTCAACGGCCCGCACACCATCGCGTCGCTCACGCTGCGGCGCAGCGCTGGCAATGTGGCCGCGGTCGTGACGCACGATGCGAACTTCGTCGGCGGCGGGGTGAACGGGCTGAGCCTGACCATCACCGGCGACCTGATCGTGCAGGGCGCGGCGGGTTCGCTGGTCGGCAGCAGCATTGATGTCTACGGCAAGGGATGGCCCTACCAACAGGGGCCGGGCATCGGTGTTGGTTTTGGTCAGGGGGCGGGGTCTTCCGGGCACGGGGGATCGGGCACAACCAGTTACAACGGGTCCGGCGGCGGCGGCACGTACGGCTCCGCGAAACACCCCGTGACATTTGGCACCGGGGCCAAGAGTTACCCCATCGGCAGCCCGCCCGGCGGTGGCGGGTGTGTTCGTCTCATCGTCGGCGGCACCGCATCGATCGACGGACAGGTTATCGCCGAGGGCGACTTCGCGTCATTTGGTTTCGGCGGCGGAGGATACACGCACGCGGGCAGTTCCGGCGGCTCGGTCTGGATCACGGCCCACGCGCTGCAAGGCTCGGGATCGATCACGGCCCACGGCGGCCAGGGCCTCACGCCCGGCGGCGGCGGGCGTATCGCGATCGAGTGTCACATTCCGATCCGGCCGTCGTTCAGCGGGCTGATCGCCGCGTGGGGCGGGCACAACGGATTCGGGGGTTCCGCGGCGACGCTGCGCACCTCGGCCGGGACCGTCTACCTTCGATCCGCGACGGGCCGCGGCCTCTTCATCATTGACGGCGGAACGACGGTGCCCTCCACCAGCTCGCTCCCCAACATCGCCGTGGGGGAAGCGGCGGACCCGTGGGGCGACCTGGGCAACGTGGACTTCCACATCCGCAACGGCGGCGCGGCCCGCATCGCGTCGGGCGATGTGGTCTCGTTCGCGGGCGATGCGGTCATTGACACCGGGGCCAAACTCGAACTCAACTCGACGCTCCGCGCGGGCGGGCACGCGACGCTCGGCGGCGCTGGCGCGGCGGTCACCATCAGCCACGCCGCCAACACACCCAACACGCTCGTCTCTCCCGGCTGCATGTTGGATGTCGTCGGCGACATGTTGATCGCCGCGAACGCCACGCTCAACGGCGACGGACGGGGCTATCCACCGGGCCAAGGACCGGGCTTGTCGCCCTTCTTTCCCAACTCCGGCAGCGCAGGGCACGGTGGGATCGGCGCGATCGGCTACGGCGGGCTGGCGGGCGGCGGGATGTATGGATCGCCGATCGAGCCGATCACGTATGGCACTGGGGGCGTGAATCAGGCCGCGGGGGGTGGGGCGTTCCGTGTTGTGGTCGGCGGCGACCTGACGCTTGACGGGAGAGTTTCGGCAGATGCGGCGGGAGTGGGTTCCGACACGTGGCCGGTCGGGTCCGGCGGCTCCGTGTTGCTGCGCATCGGCCGCGAGTTCCGCGGCACGGGCGCGGTCAGCGCGGGCGGTGGGATCAACCGCAGCGGCGGCGCGGGCGGCCGCATCGCGGTCTATGCCAACTCGCACACCTTCACGGGCGTGCTCAGTGCTTTCGGCGGAGAAGCTCACGGAGGGCCGGGGACCATCGTCCGCGCCCCCATCGACGGATCGTCGCCGACGCTGGTTCTTGACTCGGGCCCGCAAGGGTCCGTGCGGATCAACACCATCATCGAAACCGCCGATGCCGCCACCGGCCTGCCGATCACGTGGGCGGGTGTCACGCTGCGGGGCACCACGTGGGCCAAAGTCCCGGTCGGCGATCCACTCGTGGTGGAGGGTGATCTTACGCTCCAAGGTACCTCGACCCTCAACCTGAACACGACCGCCCAGGTCGCGGGCAACTTCGTCATGTCGTCCACTTCCACTGTGACACACGATGCGAACACGCCGGGCTTCCACCTCGAAGTCGGGGGCGATGCGATCATTCCCGCGGGCGCGAAGTTCGATGGGGACGGAAAGGGGTACCCACCGTACACCGGGCCGGGCTTCCCGACCCACGGCGGGGGCGCGGGGTCAGGGCACGGTGGGCGGGGCGGCCCCACTTGGCAGAATCCTGCACAAGAGGGTGGCGGCGTCTACGGCTCCACCACGCAGCCAACGACCTTCGGATCGGGGGGTGTGAATCAGAACGCGGGCGGCGGCGCTTTCAAACTCACCGTCGCGGGCAACCTTACCCTCGACGGCACGATCTCGGTCAATCAGGCCGGAGCGCCCGCCGATGCGGGGTGGGCCGCTTCGGGCGGTTCGGTCTGGATTACTACCGGCGGGGTCTTCTCCGGGTCGGGCACTGTCCGAGCCAACGGGCTGGCATCGCGCAGTTACGGCGGTGGGGGTCGCATCGCCCTCTATTACGAAAGTTCAACCTTCTCCGGGCTTTTGCAGGCCCAGAGCGGCCTGAGCCCGGACCTCGGCGGAAACATGAGTTGCGCAGCGCCCGGCACGGTCCTACGAAAGGCCCACGCCGCGGCCTTCCCCGATGTCACCCTCGATGCCGGTTGCACAGGGCCGCAGAGGGCCGTCAGCCCTTCGCTCATGTCCGAACTCGGCACGGGGTTGGGCAGCGCCGAGATCCGCGGCGGGACGCAGGTGCGGGCGGGGGAACCATACATCTTTAACGGTGATCTCACCGCCATCGGCCCCTCCACGCGCATCGACGCCACCGGCGGCCTCTTCGCGCTGGGCGATATCTCTCTCACCGACGGAGTTCGACTCACCCACACCCGCGGCGTGATGGGGTTCCACCTCGCGGCGGGAGGAGATATGTACATCGATGCCCATTGCATAGTCGATGCCGACGGACTGGGGTACGGTCCCGGGCAAGGCCCTGGCTCCGGCGGGTTCAGTGATTGCTGGCCGAGTTCGGGCGGCGGGGGCGGGCACGGTGGCGCGGGTGGGATCGGCTGGAACGTATCGGGCCAGTGCCATACCACGCCGGGCGGCGGCGCCTACGGCTCAGCGCAGTCTCCCATCGAGTTGGGCTCCGCGGGCGGGAACACCAGTTACGGGTGCAACCCGGGCGACTACGCCATCTTTGGCGGGGGTGCGGTGCGGTTGTCCGCACGCGGGGAGTTGCGGGCGCTCTGCCTCGTTACCGCGCGGGGGCTTCCAGGGGTGTTCTGCGCCTCTTCGCACTCATCCGGTGCCGGGGCGGGCGGATCAATCTGGCTGACCGGGGGCGGCGATGTCATCGCGCCCAACCTGCGGGCGCACGGCGGCGGATACACCACCGGCGGCGGGCCTGGCGATTGCTACTTTCTCGGCGGGCCGGGCGGCGGCGGGCGCGTGGCGATCTATTCCGGCGGCACCATCACCGGCGATTTCGGACTGCCCGGCAGCACGGAGCAGACCGCGACGAACTCCAACTGCCCGGATCGTTCCGACCCGTTCGCGAGGTACGTCGTGCGTGGCGGGTGGGCCGCGCCCCTCCGCGGCGATTGCGCCTGTTACGCATACACACGTCCCACCGACGGATGGGACGGCAGTCTGGTGCTCGAAGAGTTCGCGCACCCCGGCGGCATCACCGCGCAACCGCAGAGCGTGCAACGGCCCCTCGGCAGCGTTGCGACTTTCTCCATCAGCGGGGAGCCCGGTGGTCCGGTCGGCTTCGAGGCCGCCTACCAATGGCGACGCAACGGCATCGCCCTGCGGGATGGTCCGCAGCCCGGTGGGTCCACGGTGAGCGGAGCGACCAGCTCCGACCTGCTGTTCGACAACCTGCAGGAAAGCGATGCCGGCACCATCGACGTCATCTTTTTTACGGCCAGCGGCCCCATCCTCAGCGATGCCGCGCAACTCTCCATCGGCGACCCATGCCCGGCCGATTTCAACCAGGACGGCGGCATCGACGGCGGCGATGTGGAGGCTTTCTTTGCGGCGTGGGAAATGGGAGATGCCGCGGCCGATGTCAACCAGGACGGCGGCATCGACGGCGCGGATGTCGAGACGTTCTTCGCGGCGTGGGAGTCGGGAGGGTGCGGGTGAATGGCCATAGGCTGTGCGCGCGGGCCTTCGTGCTCCACGGGTCTGCGTTGCACGGCGATGTTGACCCTGGGCCGAGCACGACAGCGGCGTGAGGGGTCGGCGTGGCGGCGTGCGGTGTTCCTACGGCCGGCGCGGGAGATGGTTGAGTGAGGCCGAGGATCGGCGGTTCGTCGGGGCAACGCGATGCCCGAGCGGAGACTCTCGACTGAAACACACCCTGAACTTCTCAACCAGGCCCGCCGGCGCGGGTTGCAGGGATCACAGAAGGGACGCGTCCATCAACATGCTTGTCTCAACACTCCGTCCGATAGCAATCTACGTTCTTCCTCTGGATATCCCCGGGTGATTTCAACGCCCACGGGTGTCACGCACGGGTACAATTCCCGTGCGCGAGGCGCTTGCCCGCGGATGAGGAGGAGAGATGAATCTGTTGCGTACCTGTCTGTTGTCCCTGTGTGCGAGCGCGGGGTGTGCCTTCGCCCAGTGCGGTGCGAACTTCACTTACAACGATTTCACCGTGCTCGGTGGTCCGCTGTCGGACCTGAGTCTGCTCGGCAGCGCGTCCCTGGACGGCGGCGCGTTGCGCCTGACTCCCACCGCCTTCGGTCAGTCCGGCGCCGCGTGGTACCGGCTGAGCAAGGCTTCGGTTGGGACTGGGTTTGAGTCACGATTCCGATTCCGCATTACAGATGGCGCAGCGGATGGGTTCGCGTTTGTCATCCAGGATCAGTCCCCCTTCGCCATCGGCGATGGCGGCAGCGCCCTGGGCTACGGCAATGGTCCGGGGGTGGGCATCACCCGTTCGGTCGCGGTCGAGATCGATACCTTCTACTTTGTGGGCGAGTTCGCCGCGCCTCACATCAGCGTGCAGACCCGCGGCGCATCGGAGAACGACGCCTCGGACTCCTTCTCGCTGGGCCACACGTTCATCCCCTTCTCGATCCTCGACGGCGGCGAGCACGAGGTCGTGGTGCGGTATCAGCCCGGCACACTCTCGGTGGAGATCGACACACTGCCGCTCTTGACCGTTCCGCTCGACCTGCACGACATCTCCGGCGATGACATCCTCGACGGCGAGTGTGCCTACGTCGGATTCACGGCGGCCACCGGAGGTGCCGTGGCCAACCAGGACATCACGTACTGGTCGTTCAGCGATGGTTCGAGCGGGGGCTGCGGCGCTTCTTTCAACTACTTCGATCTGTCCGACACGAGTTCGCTGACGCTCGTGGGTGACGCGTCGCAGGCGACCGATGTTCTGCGCCTCACCCCCGCCGCGGATGGTCAGCGGGGCGCGGCGTGGTACACCGCGGGGCAGTCACGGGTGGGAGACGGCTTCGCCACCGAGTTCACGTTCAGGATCAGCAACGGCTGCGCCGACGGGTTGGCCTTTGTGATCCAGAGCGAGGGCGGTTCGGCCATCGGCGATGGGGGCAGCGGCATGGGGTACGCGAACAACGGGACCGCCGGCATCACGCGGTCGCTCGCCGTCGAGATCGACACCTTTGGCCTTGAGGATGAGTTCGGCGCACCGCACCTGAGTCTTCAGAGCAACGGGATCGGTGAGAACCGTTACGAGAATGATTATTCACTGATCTGGGCCTACCTCTTCGGCATCGATCCGTGCGACGGCGAGCCGCACACGGTGCGCATCGAGTTTGAGGACGGCACGATGCGGGTGTCGATGGATGGTCAACTCTTCATCAGCCACGCGGTTGACCTGCACGACATCTTCGGCGAGGACATCCTCGACGGCGAATGCGCCTGGGTCGGATTCACCGCGGGAACGGGCGGTGCCACCGCCGATCAGGACATCCTCTCGTGGACGTTCGACGACAACTTTGGCCAGTCTTGTGTGCCGCCCCTGATCACCGATTTCCCGGATTCCTCGGCGCGCTCCGCGGGGCGGCGGGCCGAGTTCACCTTTGGCGGCACCGGCAGCGGGCCGCCCGCACACCAGTGGTATCTCAACGGCGTTCGAATCGTCGACGGTGGCCGTTTCAGCGGGGCCGACACGGCCACGCTCGTCATCGACCCCCTCTCGGTCGTCGATGCCGGCTTGCTCGACTTCGTCCTGGAGAATGACTGCGGCCGTTCGATCAGCGGGTTCATCCTCGATGTGCTCTGCTTCGCCGATTTCAACCAGGACGGCGGGATCGACGGCGCCGATGTCGATGCCTTCTTCGGCGCGTGGGAGGCCGGGGATTTCGCGGCGGATGTGAATGGCGACGGGGGTGTGGACGGGGCGGATGTGGATACCTTCTTTGGAGCATGGGAGGCGGGAGCATGTCTCTGACAGCGACCAAGTGCGTTCGATCGCCGGGATGGAATCGCACGGTGGTGTGTTCGTGTGTGGCGGCGTGCGCTCTCGGCACCGCCAGCGGTCAGGTGTTCACGAATCATGCCGCGTTCCGCGCCACCGCCGGTCTTCCGGCCCGTATGGTCACGGCGGACGATGTGCCGCACAACACGCAGTTATTCAACCAGTATCCCGGGATCGAGTTCAACGGCACCGTCCGGTCCTGGGACGCGATCTCGTTCGGCGGCGGCGGCACAGCCGTGAGTCCACGCAACGTGCTCTTCAACTATGGTTCTGAGCCGATGCGGTGGCGATTCTCACCGCCCGCCCGGTCGATGGGCGTCTTCAACCCGAGCATCTTCGACCGCATCCGGCTCCGTCTCTTGCGCTCCGATGGGACCGCGATCACCACGATCGACATGGATACAACCGTCGTCACGTTCGCCGGGTATGTTTCGACCGAGGACATCGTCGCTGTTGAGGCGGCGGGTATCGCCGGCGCGAGCAACTTCACGATCTTTCTGGACGATCTTGAGTGGAGCGATGGGTGTCCCCGCATTCAGTCAAGCCCGCGGTCCATCAACGCATGCACCAATGAAACCGGCTCGGCCGCGGTCGCCGCAACCGGCGTGGGGCCCCTGCGCAATGCGTGGTGGGTGATCGACCCTGATGCTCCGGGCGGCCGGCGTCCCGTGTTGGAAGGTGTGAATCCCGCTCCGCGATGCGTGCCCGGGGGCGAACTCTTTGTGATCGGCGCGGATCAGCCGACAGTCTCGGTCTTTGTCGTCGGAGGGGTCGGGTTCTGTGAGCCTGAGATGTGGACCAGCGTGGTGTCGAACTCCTGCGGAGAGGTCGAGAGTGAGCCCTTCACGGTTGAGTTCGTGCCCTGCCTCGGTTGTCCCGCCGATTTCAATCAGGACGGCGGGATTGACGGCGCCGATGTCGATGCCTTCTTCGGCGCGTGGGAGGCGGGCGATTTCGCGGCGGATGTCAACGGCGACGGCGGCGTGGACGGCGCGGACGTGGATACTTTCTTCAACGCGTGGGAGGCGGGAGGGTGCGGCTAAGCCTGACATGCCACCCACCGAAGGGTTGGAGAGCCGCGGAAATGGGCCGCGCTCTCATGAGGATTCGTGGTTCGAGTTGCAAACTTTAAGGAGTCGAAGTGTGAGACTGCTTACGGCATCAGCGGCCTTCGCCGCGGCGTTGATCGGCGGGGCCGCTTGCGGCCAGAGCATGAACATTGACTTCGACCAGGCCGGGGGCATCGCGGCGACCGCACCGCTGCCGGGGTACGCCGGCGCGGCGGGGCAGACCGGCCGCTGGAACGCGGTCGATGCGAACTCGAATGGGCCGGTGGCGCTGACCGGTCTGGCGTGGGAGCCGACCACAGCCGTCTATCGTCGCGTCGGCGGGGGCGGTGCCTACTCCCAAGATAATCCCAACTCCACGGGCGAGGCGCACTACCTCTTCGACGACATCATCGATGTCGGCCCGGTCGGCGCGGTGGCCACCATCCGTCTCGAGGGGATGATCCCCGGCCTGTACGAGGTCTTCACCTACGCGATCGCGCCCGACAGCGCCGCGGGTCGAACGTCGGTCTTTGTGCCGGGCAGTTCCAGCCCCAACCCGCAGGTCATCGGTGGAGTCATGCCCGCCGGCGAGCCGGTGCTCGGTATCACCCACGCCCGGCACCTCGCCACGGTGGCCGCCGACGGCATCCTGGCCGTGCAGGCGACCACGACCGCGGGCTTCGGCTCGCTCAACGGGATGCAGGTGCGATTCATCGCGCCCGCGCGCCTCTACGTGAACGCGGATGCGGCTCCGGGGGGTGATGGAACATCATGGAGCAAGGCCCTGCGCGAGCTGCACGTCGCCTCCGACATCGCCCGGGCCTACCCGACCGTGATCCGCGAAATCTGGGTGACGAGCGGCCCCTTCAGCACACAGTTCCCGCCGCTCACGGGCCGGGCTTCGTCGTTCCACTTCACGACGCCCGCCAGCATCTACGGCGGCTTCCTGGGAACCGAAACGACACTCGCCGAGCGGCCAAACAGAATATACACGTCCCTCTCGGGCGCTGGGGTCGGCGGGGGCGGACTCAACGCCGATTGGGTCGTGAACTTCGCCCCGGTGGGTGCGCTCTTCGACGGTCAACTCCCCGTCCTCGACGGCTTCGGCATCATCTTCGGCGGCAACAACGACGGCGTGGACGGCGGCGGTGTGCGGATGAGCGGGGGCGTGTTGCGGAACTGTTCGATCTCGCGCAATCGAGGGATCGACGGAGGGGGTGTGCGGATGAGCGGCTTCAGTTTCATGGCCGACTGCTTTGTGCATTCGAACCAGGCGGTGCGGGGCGGCGGAGTCTACGTGACGGGGAACAACGCGCTGATCACCAACTGCCGGATCGCGGGCAACACCGCTTGGGCCAACGGCGGTGGGGTGTATCTCACCGGGTTCACGCCGATCCAGCACTCCGTGGTTTACCTGAATCACGCCGCGGCGGGCGGGGGCATCGCGGGCGCCGGGCCGACGGTCTCGCCCGCGCTCACCAACTGCACGATCGCGCACAACTCGGCGGAGGCCTTCGGCGGCCTGTACTTTGTGGACACCGACGGCGCGCCCGGCGGCCCCGCGCTGTTCAACACGATCGTGTGGGGCAACGCGGACACCGATCCGGTCACCGGCACGCGGCGTGCGAACATCGAGTACAGCGCCTGGCCGTTGGGGATCGGGGCGTCGTACTGCATCATCGAGGGCTTCGCGGGCGGCCCGCCCTTCGTGGGGACGATCGTGGCGGACCCCTTGTTCGCGGCCCCGGCGGTCGTGGGCGGAATGCTGACGGGTTCGGAGGACTACACACCGCTCCCGGGATCACCGGCCATCGACAGCGCCGACAGCAACCGCCTGCGCTCCGACGAGTTTGACATCGATCGCGATGGCGACAGGTTGGAGCTCCTGCCGTGGGATGTCCGCCGCAACCCCAGGCTCGTTGATGATCCCGCCATCGCCGACACCGGCGCTGGATTTGTCGGCACACTCGACCGCGGCGCGGTCGAGCGCCAGCCCGAACCGTTCTGCCCCGCCGACTTCAACCAGGACGGCGGGATCGACGGGGCCGATGTCGATGCCTTCTACGCCGCGTGGGAGAACGGGCTTCCCCAGGCCGATGTCAACCAGGACGGCGGGATCGACGGCGCCGATGTGGATACGTTCTTCGCCGCGTGGGAGGCGGGCGGGTGTCCGTAGCGAGTTCGTTTGTGACGGAGTGCTGTGTTGAACCGGTGGCGACCGCGGACGATGCGTTCAGGGTGCTTATCGCGCGGTCTCATGTCGTTCGCACACTTCAACCGTCCCCGAAGACGCGCTTCCGCAGCAACCGCATGTCCACGGGCACCAGCACCATCAGGAGCACCAGACACAGCCCGGCCGAGATCGCCAGGTGCAGGGTTGGTCTGCCCTCCAGCAGAAGAAACCGAAGCCCCTCCGCGAGATGATGCAGGGGGTTGAAGAGCGCCGCCTCGCGCAGACCGGCAACATCCGGCAGCGGGAAGTACGTGCTCGACGCGAACCCGATGGGCATGATGACCAGAAAGAACGGGAGGCTCATGTGGTCGATGCTCGGCAGGATCGCCGTGAAGAACAGCCCCAACGAGGCGAACGCAAGCGAGGTCAGAAAGAGCAGCGGGATCGTCGCGGGCAGCCACTCCCACCGCAACGACAACTGACCCATCAGCCCGAACGCGCCCAGTACAACGCAGACCACCGCCGCGTACGCGGTCGCCAGCGTCGCCGCCCAGAAGGCCTCGCCCCAGACCACGTGCTCCAGCCTCACCTGTGTTGTCAGTTGACCTTCCCAGGATTTCTGGAAGTGCATCCGGATGAACGCGGCGAAGAGCGATTGGAAGAACGATGACATGAACGCCGTGTAGGCCAGGATCCCGGGCGCCAGGTAGTGCATGTAGTCGAGGTCGCGGTCCTGCCAACGCAGTGAGCCGATCTGGCTGCCCAGGCCCAACCCGAAGGTCAGCAGCATGATGAGCGGCTCGCACACCGGGGGGAGGGTCACGGTGTGCCAGTTGCGAAGATGCACACGCACGTGCCGCGCGAGAACAGCCCGGCTCTGCCATTGAAACGCGGCGGCGAAGGTTCTCACGGCTTGGTCACTCCGTTCGTGTCACCGCCCTTGCCCTCCGCCGCCAACGCCAGGAAGAGGTCATCCAGCGTCGGCGGTCGAACCTCGTACGCGACACCCGGGAACGCCGCGACGAACGCCGCCAGCCCCGCCGCATCGAGCGGGATGTGCCAATCGGCCAGGACGAGCGCCGGACGCACACCCCGGGCGCGGAACCAATCCAGCACGGAGCGCGTGCCCGCGGAGGTGTCCGACAAGAGAACGATGTGCTCGCCCACCACATCGTCCAGAACCGCCGCGGGCGTGCCGCTCGCCCGGACGCGCCCGCCCTGGATGACGTGCACGCGGTCGGAGAGTTTCGCCGCCTCGTCCATGTAGTGCGTGGTCAGGACGATCGCGAGACCTTCGGCCCGCAGCCCGTTGATGAGTTCCCACACCGCGACACGGGCGTGAGGGTCCAGCCCGGTCGTCGGCTCATCGAGGAAGAGCACCCGCGGCCGATGGATCACCGACCGCGCGATCATCAGCCGCCGCTTGTACCCGCCCGAGAGTGTGTCGGGCTTCTGATCCTTGAACTCCCGCAGGCCGAATCGGTCGAGCACAGCCTCGATGCGCTCCGCCAGATCCGGCTGGCGGGGCCTGAAATAACGCCCCGTCTGAAGCAGGTTGCCGCGCACGGTAAAATCCGCATCGAACGTATCGTCCTGGGTGCAGACGCCCAGCAGCCGCCGCGCCGCATCCGGCTCACGGGTCAGGTCGTGCCCGGCGATGCGGATGGTCCCTTTGTCGGCCCGCAGATAGCCGTAGCACATCCGCAGCGTCGTCGTCTTGCCCGCGCCGTTGGGGCCAAGAAGACCGAGCACTTCTCCGGCAGAGACCGCGAGATCGATCCCCTGGACCACCGGCTTGCCGCCCAATGACTTTTCCAGCCCCACGGCTTCCAGCAAGGTGCCGGCGGGTGTGGAGTGCGGGATGGACGCGGCGGAGTGCATGCGCCGAAAAGTAGACAGGCGGATCAAGGGGTGTCGGGGCCGCACCGTGATCGGGGGATGATGCCGCTGGTTCGACGCCTTTTCTATTGGCGCGGCGAACACTCGCAACGATTCAGATTCTCCGCATTCATGGATGTCGGGTTCGGCGCGCGGCGGGCGACCACGGCAGGCCGGAGCGGTCGTGATGAGGGTGTCCACGCCCCACATTCCGATTACGCGCACAGTCACATCGGCACACGGGTTCACAATTCGGTCGATCGCCGTGCGTACGCGTGCGTGAGCAGGTGGAGTCTCAGCACCCGTCTTCCCACCGCGCGAAGAAGAGTTCAACATCCGCGCCGTCGATGCCCCCATCCGCGTTCACATCGGCGAGAAAGTCGCCACCCTCCCACGCCGAGTAGAAGGCATCGACATCGCCGCCGTCGATGCCCCCATCGCAGTTGAAGTCCCCAAGGCAGACGCTCAGCCGCGCGGCGGAGGTGGTGACGGTGCCGCAGTCGTTGCCGACGGTGCAGGAGTACAGGCCCTCATCCGCGAGCGAAGCGCCGGTGATCGTGAGCGTGGGCGTCGCGGCCCCGGCGATCCGCCCCGGCTCGTCGAAGATCGGGGTCCCGTTCAGCCTCCACCGGAACGATGTCGCACCGGGCGCGACCACGCGGAACTGCTTCTCCTCGCCCGAGCAGCCCGGCGCGGGCGCCGGGGGGTGCAGCACCACCACCGGAGGGCCGAAGAGTGTCAGTGTCGCGTTGAGGTTCAGCCAGTCCTCCGACGGGTCGCCGCCGTTGGAGGTCCACACCACGATCCGCTCGCCGGGCAGCAGGTTCCGCGGCAGGGTACCGCTTGTGTGGTTGAGCGTCAGCGCGGCGGCGAGCGCCACCACGCGCGTCGCGGGGATGAGCGTGATATCGCCGCCGGGACGCCGCAAGACCGCGCCCACGAACGCGTCCGGGCTGAAGTTGCCCAGGTGCTCAACACGGATCGTGAGGGCAGAAGCCTGCACCTCCAGCGGCGCGGCGAACTCCATGCGGCTCTCGATGGTCCCGTAGCCCGGGTGGAAGAAGAGGCCGCGGAAGGAGGGGGGACGGCGTTGGAACGAGTTCTGGTTCTCCGCCGCGTTGGGGCTGTTGACCGGACCCACGATGGGTACAAAGAAGGGCTGCTCCGCCGCGCCCCACGCCGATCCGGTCCAGTTCAACGGGTAGTTGACCCGGGTGAGCAAGGCCCCGCCCATGTCCGACCTGCGGAACGTCCACGCGGCGTTGGCCTGCTGGGCCTGACCTTCCTCCGGGTTGCCGATGGCGATGAACGCATCAAGCGCGGACGTTTGGTAGGCACAGGCGGGCAGGCCCGAGCCGTCGGCATGGGCAAGAGCCGTGATTGATGCCACGGCTGCGCCGCGAAGAAGTTCACGAAAAAGCATGTCCAACCCTCCTCGGCTCATTGTCGCAACAATGGGCCTGAAAATTATAGAGAAGGCCGATCCCGGCCTTCCACTCCGTTATCGGGAGGTACCCCCATACACTCCCGCACTCATGGTTCCCCCCAAACTCAGCGAAGCGGAGATCGCCGAAGCCCTCAAGGCCGTGCCCGAGTGGTCGGAAGTGGGCGAGACGATCCAGCGGACGTACCAGTTTCGGGACTTCGTCACCTCGATGAAGTTCGTGAGCGAGGTGGCCGCGAAGGCCGAGGCGAGCCAGCACCACCCCGACATTCTCATCCGCTACAGCCGCGTGACCCTGACGCTGGCCACGCACGATGCCGGGGGCATCACCGAGAAGGACTTCACGCTGGCCAGGCAGGCCGACACGCTGGCCGCGGGCTTCGACGGGCCAAAGCCCGCGCCGCCGAAGAAGAAGATCAAGACCGCGTGATGCTGGTTCACCCCGATGCCGACCCACGCCCTTCCCGGTGACCCCGCGATGCCCTACCGCATCGCCTGCCTCTGCGACCTGCGCGATGAAGCGGGGCGGATCCTGCTGCTGCGCCGCCTCAAGGCCCCGAACCTGGGCCTGTGCAGCCCCATCGGCGGAAAACTCGACATCGCCCACGGCGAATCCCCCGCGGCGTGCGCGAGGCGAGAGATCCTCGAAGAGGCCGGGATCGATGTTCCCATGGAGCGGATTCACCTGATCGGCCTGGTGAGCGAGCAGGAGTTCGAGGGCAAGGGACACTGGCTCATGTTCGTCTACCGCGTCCTCGGCCCTGTGTGGGTCGAGCCGCGGGACATGCGCGAAGGACGCCTCGACTGGTTCGCCCCGCACGAGTTGGACGCGTTGCCGCTTCCCGAAACCGACCGGCGGATCATCTGGCCGTTGATGCGCGAAACCGAGGCCCGCACCCCGGGGGGTGTGCCGGGCTTCTTCGCGGTCCACATCGACTGCCGCGACGGAAACCTGCGTTGGAGTGTGGAGCAACAGACCCCGGGCACATAGAGCCAAGCCCGCCGTCCAGCCCGTCGTTAGCTCATCAACCCGACGGACCAAAGTCTTCATGCCGCGTGCGACATCGGCATCCCGGGTCGGCGCTTCCAGATTGCCCAGCCGTCCTCCCCGTGCCGCACACGGTCCTTCACGCTGGTCACCTGCCCCACCCCCACGGCGTTGTACGCCGTAGTCACCACGTCCGTACCGCCCGCCCCCCCCACGGAGTCCGGGTACGTCGCCTTCCACAGCAGGCGGTTGCTCGCGATCCCGCTGTCCCCCGCGCCCGTCCCCTTCGGCACGCTGTATGTATAGATGGTGTGCTGATCGGTGCCGGAGAGGTCGGCCGTGTACTTGGTTTGCAAGCCGTTCGTATACTCAAACCTGATCGTCTGGTCCTCATCGTCCGCCGCGCCCCCGCCGGGCGTGCCGTCCACGTAGTTGCTGATCTTCGCCGTCGTCCGTCCCGCGGCGTCGTACTCCGTGCGGGACACGATCCCCTTGGGGTCCGTCACGTCCTGCACCGTCCCATCCGTGTTGTAGGTTGTGGTCATCACCAGCACCGTATCGCTCCGGCCCGGCACGCTCCCCGCCCGGCTCCACGAGCCAGCGCTCGCCGTGATCCCCGCCGCGCCGTACATCACCGTATCGGTCACGCGGTTCCAGGCGTCGTAACAAAGGGCCGTGATGCTGATCCGGCCCGCGATCGAAGAGTACGAGTAACTGGTGCCCGGCGTCGCCGGGTACAGGGCGCGAAGCGGCGCGGCACCCTGCTCCCACGACACGGCCCCCGCGAGTTGCTCGCACAACGCCGAAGTCCGCGGCCCGCCCGGGTCCGCCGTCAGCCCATCCACAAGCACCGGCTCCGCGTTGCGACGCTTCCGCATGACGTTACCCGTTTGCTCGCGGCGGAGTGCCGCGGTCCACTCTGTACGCACGCCGCGGCGGTGCGGTTATTTGATTCTGGAAAATGGGAGGGGTTGTTCAGAGGTCCCAGATCTAAATCAGCGTAAACGCGACCATTGGCACCGCACCCACACCCGAGACTATGAAGAGATATCCCGCATGCTTCCACATTGGCCACTCGTTCCTGTCAGGCGGTGCAGTTAGTATATACCACAAGCTGCAAGTTGCGCACAGACTCGCCATTGCGACTGACAAAAGCCACACCGGGTTGATGGTCAGACCATCAACTGCCACGAGCGCCGCACACGATAATAGAAGAGCATACAGGCTGCCGCCCAATACAATGCTCGTGAATACAATGCGTATTGAGCGACGAACTGCATCAACGCATGCGATCTGTCTGGGATATTCAACCCGCCCACATTCGGTACACAACACTCTGTTCACCTTATCCGTCACAGAGTATGAACAATACGCACACGAGTACTTAACATGACATACGTCCTTCGACTTGTGGTCGTAATGAGGCATATCGCAGATGTTCATCGTCACAGATATCGCAACAACCAGAATCCAATCGTTGCAACTACGGCTTACAATTTCCTTCGTACATAATCCAGTTCTTCTTGTACTTTATGACAGCTGTAATCCGACACCTGCTGCCACCGACTAGAACTGAGATTCTGACCCACTGATCCCGAAATGGTTCATCCCAGTTGAACACTAGCGCAAGATCGCGACAGGAACAGGGTTCTCGGCATGTCTTTTGGACTGGGCCGTTAAAGTTACAGAAGGACGCTAGTGCTTGCTCCGCCTGAACGTTGGCCGGATTGTCTGGACAATTTATGGGCTTGACAGTGAACCAACTCACTAGCGTGCATCGCCATTCATGGAACTTACACTTGTCAGGCACACATGTACACCCCAGTGCGGTTGGGTCATCCATACAACGTCGAGACATAAGCCCAAGCGCGTCGCTCGAAATGACTGGGTCAGAGTGTCCATACTGAAACACGCTAACCCCATCCACATACCCCAGCGGATCTCTGCGCGACCACCTCCCCATCTCGCTCACCAGTACGCGGTGCCTCACATGCCACTGGGTTGTGGCCGGGTCGAACTCGTAGCCCGCGTAGCCCTTGCGGCTGTCAAGGCGGCTCACGAACCCGCGGCCGCTACCGCTCCAGAGGCCGGTGCCGTCCCAGTCGGAGATAAACGTGGCATCGGCGGAGTTCGTCGCGCCGTCGCGGTTCACATCGGGGCTGACGGCGAGGTCGCCGATGCCCAGGCCGGTGTAGTCGTCCCACGAGTACGTATCGAGGATGTTGAGTTCACCATCGCGGTTGACATCCGCCGCGGAGTAGACGAACGGCACGCCGTACGCCGAGTACCGCACGTACTCCAGCGGCACCCCGTCGGCTTGGATCAGCGCCACC
>DDSA01000252.1 GCA_002343715.1 Phycisphaerales bacterium UBA2402
GCCAGCATGTTCGGCAGGTACTTGAGGAGCCACAGGGGGGGAAGATTGTTCATCCCCCCGCCGGATCCCTCGCCGACCGTGCCCCACGCTCGGACGGAAAAGCCGTTGGCTTGTTCCAGTTCCTCGGGGGTGGGGGCGGGGCTTTTTGCGGTCACAAACGCCGCGGCGAGTTCGGGCACCTCCGCCGGGATCAGCCCGGCCCCGATCTGGCACCCCAGCCGCTCGGAGGGGAAAGTGGGGGGAGTGCCCTCGGCCTCGCTGTGGATGCGGGTCGAGAGCGAGGCATCCTTGACGGCGACCGCGGCGGCGATGACGGCCAGTTCGGTATCGCGGGCCATGACCTTTACAGCCTTGCGGTACGCCTTTGGGACGTAGTCTTTGGCGCCAACGGCCGCATCGACTTCGTACGCCACGCGGCAGGGGAAACTTTCGGGTGCGAAGCGCGAAATGAGTTTGGGCGGGCGTGGCCCATTTCGGAGCGCCTCCCAGAAGACCTCCGGCCCGACCCCGCAGCCCGACACCACCCCCAACCCCGTAATGACCACACGACGCGACATGGGGTCAAGGGTAGGAAGCGGATCGGTGGGGGCACCGCGGCATGCCGGAATGGTTTGTCCAAGGGCAACCCCTTTCGCTGCGGGGCTTCTCCCTCTATCCTTGCGGCCCATGCCCGCCCCTCGAACCAAACTCACCTACGCCGGCGCCGGTGTGGACATCGACCGGAAAGACGCCTTCACCGAGTCGCTGGACTCGATGCTCCGCAAGACGTTCACGGATCGTGTGATCCCCAACCCCGGCGGGTTCGCGGGCCTTTTCCGGCTTGATTTCAACCATCGGCTCTTCGCGCGCAACTACAAGGACCCGGTGCTGGTGGCCTGCTGCGACGGGGTGGGCACGAAGATCAAACTCGCGGCGGAACTGGGTGTCTACGACACCGTGGGCATCGACCTGGTGGCGATGAACGTGAACGACCTGGTGGTGCAGGGGGCCGAGCCGCTGTTTTTTCTTGACTACATCGCCACCCCCGTGGTGGACACGGCGATGCTCAACGGGCTGGTGAGCGGCATCGCCGAGGCCTGCCGCCGCAGCGGGTGCGCCCTCTTGGGGGGCGAGACGGCCAACATGCCCGATGTCTACGCGAAGGGTGATTTCGACCTCGCCGGGTTCTGCGTGGGTGTGGTGGAGTTGAAGCGCGTGCAGAAGCCGACGCGCGTGCGCGCGGGGGATGTGATCCTGGGCCTGGCCAGCGACGGGGTTCACAGCAACGGTTACACCCTCGTGCGCGATGTGGTGAAGAAAGCCGGGCTGGACCTGTCGCGGGTCTACCCGGAACTCAACCCGCCGGTCAAGAAAGGGCGGGGACGATCGGAGCCGTCCCGCGAACTCACGCTCGGCGAGGTGCTGCTCACCCCGACGCGACTCTACGCGGACCCGATCGTGCGGCTGCTGCGGGGCTACCGCGTGAAGAACGTGGTTTCGGGCATGGCGCACATCACCGGCAGCGGGATCGGCGGGAATCTCTGCCGCGCCCTGCCCCCGACGCTGGACGCGAAGATCGACCCGAACGCGTGGGAGCGGCCCCCGGTCTTCGGGTTCCTGCAGAAGCACGGCCGGATCGACGATGAGGAGATGTACCGCGTCTTCAACCTCGGCATCGGGTACTGTGTGATCGTGGCCCCCGCCTTCGCCGATTCGGTGGCCGAGCAGCTCACGAAGTTCGGGGAACGGGTCTGCCGCATCGGCGAAGTGGTGAAGGGGAACGGAGAAGTGCGGATCAAGTAGAGTTCAGCCGGTACGAGACGAGTGAGCGGAGGAGTTCGCGTGAAAGAGAACCCGTGACCGTTCTGAGGTGCGCAGCGGCCCCCGAGACCCGAGTGATGTTCCCGTGATTCTCCTCATCGACAACTACGACAGTTTCACCTGGAACCTCGTGCAGCGGCTGGGGGAGATCGATCCCTCACTCTCGGTGGAGCGCGACCTGCGGGTGGTGCGCAACGACCGCATCACGCCGGAAGAGGCCGAAACGATGAACGCGGGCCGCCCGCCCGACCGCATCATCATCTCGCCCGGCCCGTGCACGCCGAAGGAGGCGGGCGTTTCGGGCGCGGTTCTGGAGCGGTTCGCCGGCCGTGTGCCCATTCTCGGCGTCTGCCTCGGGCACCAGTGCATGGCGGCTGGGGCGGGGATGACGGTCACGCGGCACACGATCCCCATGCACGGCAAGACCAGCCCCATCCACCACGACAACACCGGGATCTTCACGGGGTTGTCGAACCCCTTTGTCGCCACCCGCTACCACTCGCTGGTGGTGCTGCCCGAGACCATTCCGACGCGTGCGCCGGGCGGGGACGGCTGGCTGGTCTCGGCCTGGGCCGTCGAGCGCGATGAACAGACCGGCGCGGAGCGGCGCGTGGTCATGGGCCTGCGACGCGCCTTCGCCGATCCGAAGGCGAAGATGATGGAGGGCGTGCAGTTCCATCCCGAGAGTTTCCTGACCATCGAAGGGCCGAAACTGCTGAAGAACTTCCTCGACGCGTGAGGTCGTGATCGGGTCATGCGTGAGAGCGGCTCTCCCGGTCGAGCCTCTCAGCCGGTGCCTTAGAAGTTCATGCAATCCGTTCTAACCGACACCGCTGCGCGGCGACATGGACTGTCTCGGGAGTGATTGGGCGAATAGTGTTATTCGTTGATCGATTGGCCGCGATCTCCGAGTGCGGTCGTTCAGATCCAGCCGAGGTTGACCTATCCATCTCACCGGTTCGTGAGTGAGCGCCGCCCGATAGAATCCGGTCAAGGGCACGACCATCATGAAAGCAGCAAAGACCAAAGCGCCGCAACGACAGATTCCTAAGCCCTGCATACACGATGCTCCGCGCAACTCCATCCTGCACGCGGATGCACTCAAGGCTCTCATCGAGTTCCCCGCCGGACACATTGACCTCACAGTCTTCAGCCCGCCCTACGACGGGATCAGGGATTATGGCAAGAACTGGACGCTCGATTACAAAACCCTTGGCTCGGAGCTGTTCCGCGTCACGACGGACGGCGGGGTGTGCGCGGTGGTCATCGGCGACGGCACCAGGGACTTCGCCAAGTCTCTGACCACGTTCCGCTGGGCTGTGGATTGGGTGGACCGAGCGGGTTGGCGGCTGTTTGAGTGCTGCATTTATCAGCGACACGGAAACCCGGGTGCATGGTGGAGCCGGCGGTTCCGAGTCGATCACGAGTACATCCTGATCTTCTTCAAAGGGGAGCGCCCGCGTCAGTTCGACAAATCGACGCTGATGGTCCCGTCAAAGCACGCCGGCAAGATCTACTCGGGCACAGATCGCCTGACCAACGGAGGTTTCAAGAAGATCGACCCCAAGGCCGTCAACGACATGAAGTGCCGCGGTACCCTCTGGGAGTACGCCACGAGCAACACGGAAGGCAACCGGACCAAGCTGGAGCATCCGGCGACTTATCCGGACAGGCTCGCGGAGGATCTCATCCTGTGCTTCTCGAAGCCCGGCGACCTCGTTCTTGATCCGATGTGCGGCAGCGGCACCACCTGCGTCATAGCGGCGAGAAACAAGCGTGACTATCTCGGCATCGAGATCAACGAGGAGTACCACCGCATCGCCATGAAGCGCATGCGGGAGGAGGTAGCGAATGACATCCGACTTTTCTGAAGACGCCGAAAAGGCCAAACAAGCGTTGGTCGACCTTCCTCGCGTATGGGAGGGCAAGAAATCGATCCTCGAGCTGAAGGCTGCCGATTACAACTGGCGTCAGATGGAATGGTGGGCGTTCTACTTCGAGCACCTTTGTCGGATGAGGCTTAAAGGGGTATTCCAGATCCCAGGCGAGCGGTTCGGCACGGTAGGGTTCGATCTCAAAGGCTCCGTGAACTGGGATTTGAAGGCGAAGGCCATCAAGTCCGACGCCCATACCTGCATATTGAACGATTGCCAGGCGATCGACAAGACCATAAGGAAGTACGGAGAGCACGGCGTGCTGATCGCGTTATGCGATGTTGAGTACAACGACGTCAACCGCACGTTTCAGATGTGGCACAGCAAGCTCAAGGGCGGCCTGTCGGCCTACGAGAAAGCACGGCGATCCCGAACATCGGTCTCGCGGTATCGCAAGACCAGGGCCGAACTCGTTGAACTCCTGTTTCTACGATTCGATCAATCATCGATCGGGCGCTTGGGCCGAATGAACCAGGGCCGCAACTCGAACGGCAAGCCGAGACCGCCGAAGTACATGATCGAGCTCGAAGACCTGCGTGGCATTGTCGTGGATCGAGTCAGGTTCTGACGATCCTTTGCCACAAGTGGGTTCGTCCGTTCGCGTTGTGTGAGACCGATGATGCAAGACGCGGCCGCGTGTGATCGGACGTGCCATAGGCCGTGGGTTCATTCAACATCAAACGGTGAACGCACACCCGCAGCGCTAGGCTACTATTTCACGGGCAAGAAAGGCAGTTTGGGCATGGTCCGACGTCACGGGCAACCCCACGATGGTCAACCCGCCGCGCCGCACAGCGCGGAAGGTGTCCTGCCCGCTCACCTGAGTTCGCAGATCGCCGCGTACGCCGGCCAGGACCACAGCGAGGGGCTGGAGTCCAAGGTGCTGGTGCTGAACAAGGGGTACGCCGCGATGCGCGTGGTGACCGCCCGGCGGGCCTTCTGCCTGGTGGCCCGCAGCATCGCCGAGATCATCCACGTCGAGAGTCAGGACTCGGGCGCGATCATCAGTTACGACCTCGACAGCTGGATCGAGGTTTCGGCCCTGCAGCGAGAGTTCGAGCGCGAGCGGCACGACTGGGTGCGGACGGTGCGCTTCGAGATCGCCGTGCCGCGGATCATCCGGCTGCTGGGCTACGACCGCATCCCGGACCAGACGGTGAAACTCAACCGTCGCAACCTCTTCGCGCGCGACCGCAACCAGTGCCAGTACTGCGGGCGGCACTTCCCCACGGCGGACCTGTCGATCGACCACGTCAAGCCCCGCTCGCAGGGCGGGCTTGACTCGTGGGACAACCTCGTGTGCGCGTGCATCCGTTGCAACGCCCGCAAGGGAGGCCGCACGCCCGACCAGGCGAGCATGAAACTGGTGCGCAGGCCGGTCCGGCCGGCCCGCAACCCGGTGATCGCTCTGCGCCTGGGCAGCGACAAGTACCGATCGTGGAAGGCCTTCCTCGACAACGCCTACTGGTCGGTCGAGCTGGGCTGAGCCGTCCCCGGCCCTCGAATCAGCAGAAGCCGCGCTCCCACGCGATGAAAAAGGTCTCGACATCGCCGCCGTCGATGCCCCCGTCCTCGTTCACGTCGGCCGACGCGTCGCCCGCCTCCCACGCCGTGTAGAAGGCCTCGACGTCGCCGCCGTCGATGCCCCCGTCCTGATTGAAGTCGGCGTAGCAGGGCGGCTCGCACTCGTCGGGGATGCCGTTGCCGTTGGCGTCGGCGCTCGTGCCCCGCGCGAGGTCGCACGAATCGGGGCGGGAGTTGTTGTTGCAGTCCGGCTGCGATGGCACGGCCTCGACGATCTTGAGAACCTTGCCCGTGCTGCCGATGCGGTCGATGATGTACATCTCGCCCAGCGCATCCTCGGCGAAGGAGATGATGTTCCCCAGCGTCGGCGAGCCGGGCGGGTCGAACTGGATGGTGCGCTCGGT
The DNA here is from genome assembly GCA_002343715.1 of Phycisphaerales bacterium UBA2402. Lineage (GTDB taxonomy): Bacteria > Planctomycetota > Phycisphaerae > Phycisphaerales > UBA1924 > UBA2402. The sequence goes on from DDSA01000252.1 coordinate 5,663, forward strand.
GAACTCGGCGTTGCTCCCGCCCGAGCGGCGGAAACTCCAGACCTGGTTCGAGCAGTAATCCCCGAAGAAGTAGGTGCCCCGCAGCGAGGGGATGGCGCAGCCCCGGTAGACGTAGCCCCCCGTGACCGAGCAGGTGGCCCCGTCGTGGTCGTAGGTGTAAATGGGCAGGACCAGGGATGCGGCGTTGCAGGTGCAGCCCGAGAGGCCGGTGCAGCGGGTGCCCTCCATGCAGCGCCAGCCGTAGTTGAGGCCGGGCGGGTTGCCCACGGCGAGGTTGATCTCCTCGCGGATGCCCTGCCCCACATCGGCGATCCAGAGGTCGCCGGTCTGTCGGTCGAAGGAGTTCCGCCAGTGGTTGCGCAGCCCGTAGGCCCAGATCTCGCGGTCCCCGTTGGTCCCGTTGAACGGGTTGCCCGCGGGGATCCGGTAGGCCAGGCCCAGCGTGGTGTCGGCATCGTCGGCGTTGCCGGGGATGTTGTCCGGGCCGTCCACATCGATGCGGAGCATCTTGCCCAGCAGGTTGGCGGTGATGTCCTGGGCGTTGCCCGTGCCGGCGGTGTGGCCGGGGGGGTTCACGCTCGGCGGGTTGGTGCAGTTCTGGTCGTTGCCGCAGCCGCCGTCGCCGCTGGCGATGTACAGGTTCCCGTCCGGCCCGAAACCGATCCAGCCGCCGTTGTGGTTGGCATCGGGCTGGCGGATCTCGAGCAGAATCGCGGCGCTCCCCGAATCGGCGGTCGTCGCCAGGGGATTGCCGCCGCTGGCGCGGTACCGCACGATGCGCGATGAGCCGGCGCTGATACCCGATTCGGCCGTGCGGGTGTAATACACGTAGAAGTAGCCGTTGGTCATGAAGTCGGGATGAAACGCCAACCCCAGCAGCCCCTGCTCGCTGCCCGCGGAGAGGCCCGGGACCGACAAGTAAATCGTGGGGGAGACGGTGTTGGTATTGAGATTGATGACCTTGATCTGCCCCGTGGCGGGGCTGCTGGTCCCGGTACGCTGCTCAACCACGAAGAGTCGGTTGAAGTCCCCGCGCGGCGAGGTGGCATAGACCGGGCGCGTCAGGCCGCTGGCGATGACCTGCGTCGCCAGAGTCTGGGCGTGGGCGGCGAACGGCGCGGCGACAGCCAGCGCGGCGATGACCAGGGGATTCCTCATGCTGCGATCCTCTCTCAAAAGAATGCCCACGGAACAGCGGGCGTGCGGACGAGAGTATCGTCCGAGTCGGATGGATACGAATCGAGCAAAGCGGGGGATGCAGTCAAAGGCGCAAAAATACCCCGGAAGTTCGGGGTGTGGCAGGGTTCGGGCGGGATTATCGCTTAGTGACCTTGCCCCGCTTTGCCGGCGCGGACATCATCGATCGCCTTGACGATCGCCTCGGGGGTCAGGCACTCGTGCAGGGTCTCATCGACGAGCGCGGCGGGGGCTGTGCCGCAGGAGCCGAGGCACTCGAGCTCGATGAGCGTGAACATGCCGTCGTCGGTCGTCTCGCCCACGTCGATCCCGAGTTTGTCCTTCACGGCCTGGGTGACGGCCTCGTGCCCGCAGAACTCGCAGGCGATGCTGCGGCAGACCTGGATCAGGTGCTTGCCCTTGGGCTTGAGCCAGTACTCTTCGTAGAAACTCGCGGTGTCGATGACGTCCGCGGGCTTGATCTTCAGGAACTCGGCGACCTCCATCATGGCCTGCGGCGGGACCCACCCGTACTCGTGCTGCACCGCGTGCAGCGTGGGCAGCAGCGCGGCGTGGGTGGTTTCGTAGCGGGGCAGGATGGTGCGCGATAACTCGTCCTTCATCGCGGCGGTGAGGTACGGCTCATCGCGCTTCTCGATGCGGCGCGTCGCGGAGGGTTTGGTGATCCAGGCCATGGACGGAGCGGGTGAGAGGCTCAGCGCAGACGGGCGGGGGTTTTGCCGATGAGGGTGTACAGACGGTTCTCGTTCAGCACGGGGATGCCGGTGCTGGTGGCGTTCTTGAAGAGGTTGTCGTAGCGCTCGACCTCGCGTTGGCGGCGGATGAACTCCTGCACGACTTCGAGAGGAGCATCGGCGCCCGGGCGCGGGGGAAGCACGGGCCGCTCGCCCAGCACGAGGAAGTCCACATCGCCCGAGAGGTCGGGGACGATCAGGCCGCCCCAGGCGGTGATCATGGTCTCGGCGTCCTGGCGTTCGAGTGCGGTGGCGATGCGGTCCCGGTCGGTGTCGAAGTTGCCGAAGACCACGAACTTGTAGACCTTGGCCGGGTCGTAGAGGGCGTTGGCGATCACGTCGCCGCGGACCACGGGGTTGCCCTTCACCTCGCTGGTGATGCGGGCGGTGGAACTGGTCGGCTCCACGCTGATGACCTCGAGCGTGGCCTTGCCGGGGGCGTAGCGTCCGTTGGCATCGGGCTTGATCGAGTTGGCATCGGCGTAGACGGCGAAGGTCATGCCCAGGGCGACCTTGTTGCGGGCCCCGATGCTGAGGGCGACGGTGCCGTCGGCGCTGTTGAGGCCGATGACCTCGCCGTCAACCAGGCTCTCCTCGGGCCGGCCCCGGAAAGTTTCGAGATTCTTCTGGCCGCGGAGGATGGCCAGTTGGTTCTCCAGGATGAGTTTTTCATCGGTGAGTTTGGCGAGCTGGGTTTCCAGGCTCTTCTTGGTCTCGGCGAACTCGGTGGCCATGCGCGAGGCCTGGGCGTCGATCTGCTTCTTGTAATCGTCCGCGCCGCTGCGGTACGTCTCGACCTCGTCACGGTACTGACCCACCTCGGCGGAGAGGGCATCGACAGTGCGCTGGTGGTTCTCCTCGATCGACCGGATGCGGTCCACGGCGTTCTTCTGGTCCGCCTGGGCGGTGGTGCGGGCTGCATCGGCCCGGGCGTACTCATCGCGGAGGCGGGCCACCTCGGCATCACGGGCGGAGAGGATGCTCAGGAGCGAGCCGGTTTCGCTGCCCTCGACATTCTTGAGACGGTTCTGGAAGGCGGCGAAGGTGTCGCGCCGGTTGCCGGTCACGGCCTGCATCGTGTCCTGCTGGCTCTTGAGCAGGTAGCCCACCAGGCTGCGGCCGCCCGACTTACGGGCTTCGTCTTTCAGCAGGCGCACATCGTCGCTGTTGCGCTCACCCTCGGCGATGATCTCCGCCTGGCTGGAGGTCAGCGAATCGACATTGCGCTTGGCATCGTTGTACTTCCCGAAGAAGACCGCCGACACCACGAAGAGCGCCAAACTGAGAATGCCGAGGATGGTGATCGTCGCGGCGACGCCGAAACTCGTACTGGTCCGACCGGCCATGCGTACCTACTCCAATCTGGTGTGCCCACGAACCCCACGTCCGCGTACCTCCGCGCCGGGCGCGAAGGGGACAAGCATACCCCGCCGGAGGCACGCGGGGCGGGTCGAGTCCATACGCACCGGGTTCCGGGGTGGAGCCTTCGAGTTTTACGTTTCGGCGACTCGCTGGTACTTCAACCGAAATCGTCGGTTTTGTTAGGGATGCGGAAGGAACCGGAGCGATTCGCGGATCGGGACGGAAGCCATGAACGCACGCCGCCATGAAAACCACGAGAGTGGGCCTTCGATCGCGTCCATGACTTCAAAGATTCGGTCGGCGAGCGGCCTGTTTTCTGGCTCGACTGGACCAGCCCCGAACCCGCCGATCGATGATCGTTGGCTGAACGTCCCGAACGCGCCCAGCCCGCCCACGATCGGCGCGAACCGGCCGTAGTTCCCCGTGGCGGTGCCCAGGTTCACCAGCAGGGACGGATCAGAGACCTGTTCCATCGTCAGAGTGTCATCCTTGCGCCACGCGACGGAAAAAGCGGGCCGCACCGAGGCGGCGAGTGTCGCGTACGGCGGAACAACCATCCCCGGATCGCGCTGCGCATCGTCGGGAGAACGCACCCCATTGGCGAGAGCCGAACCCAGCAGCGTCAGGAAGGGGTAGCCATCCCGCAACAGCCGGGCGCTGTCGCCGAAGGACCAACTGAGCGTCTCGCGCTTGTCGAGGTCGGTGAAGAGCAGGTCCTTGCGGGTCAGGATACCCGGGCCGCTCTTTCCGGCGGCCATCTCGACCGCCGCGGCGACGGCCTGCGGGGTCAGGCCCACCACGAACCATTGCTCGGTCAACGCCCAGGAGAGTTCGATGGGGATGGGCACGCCGCGGAAGATGAGGCTGAAGGCGGGCTGTCCGGACGCCGTCCAGGCGCGGGTGCCGATGTACTTCGCGGGTTGGCCGTCGGGCTCGTGGGTGAGTTGCTCGAGTTGCGCGGCGGCGAAGGCCCGGAGTTTGTCGTGGGCCGCGCTGAGAGTGGCCCGGTCCTTGACGCCCACGAGCGCGACGTACGACAGAAGCCCGCCGGCGGGTCGGGGGTCGGGCTGCCAGGGCCGCGGGGTCAATCGGGGTCGTGGCGGTCCGGGGGGCGGCTCGGGCGGGGGCGCGGGGGGGGGGGGGGGGGGCGGGGGCCGGGGCAGCCCCCGCCCCCCCGGGGCCCCGGGGTTCAGCTGTCGTCGCGGTAGCGGCGCAGCCAGATCGCGGCGCCGAGCAGGACCACGCCGACACCGACGCCGACCCAGGTCGAGGTCGCGGTCAGGGTGGTCATCAGCTGCTCCTGGCCGGCGGCATGGGCGAACGGGTTGTCGCCGCGCCACTGCCAGGGCCGCAGCACCATGCTGCCGGGCGAGCTGAAGATGCGCGCCACCACGTGCTCCCAGAACCAGGTGCCGGGCAGGCGCAGGCGCAGCGCCGTCTCGATCATGGTGTAGAAGACGCCGGCCAGCACCGGCAGCNNGCTGTCACGGCGTCGGCGGGGATGGGCGCGAAGTCCGCGGCGGTGAGTCGGCCTTTGTCCAGGCCGGAGGCCCGGAGCATGCCGCCGGCGTTGAGAACATACACGCGGAAACGCATGGAGTCGGCATCCGTCCCCCACTCGAAGGCGCCTTTCATGGCCTTGTCGCCGATCAGCCCCAGGTCGGTGGCTTCAGTGACGAGTTGGCGCGAGTTGACCCCCTCGGGCAGCGAGGTGCCCATCGCCATCTGCAACGCGCCGACAGCGGGCGTCAAGGCGGAGAAGTCAAACGTGCCGGTGATGAAGGGTTTGAGGCCGGGAATGCTCGGGTCCGGGATGCCGGCAAAGACGGCATCGGGGTCGTCCACCGTGCCGAAATAGGCCTCGTACCCCGCGCCGCTCTCGAACCGGCGCGGGCCGAAGACCAGTCGGCCGATCGGCGTGGGCAGTTCACGCATGCCCGGGCGCGTGCGGCTGCGTCGGGGGAGGTCCTCGCCCGACTGCTGGATCGCGTCCTCGATCAATCCTTGCAGCTGTTGGGGCTTGTCTTCATCGCCCAGGAGCGACCCCGCGATGACCCCGTAGCCGAAGGCCCCGCCGGACATCGAGCCGGGTGTGTGGATGATGGCGAAGCGGCTGGGCGACTCGACAAGGCCCAGCACCTGCGCGAAGGCCTCGGCGGCTTCAAACGGGAACTCGCCCTCGGTCTCATCGGGCAGTTCGGCGATACGGGACGGGATCATGCCCAGCGCCCGGCGAAGGCCCGCATCCTTCGGATGCGTCGCCAGGTCCGCGATCGGGGCGCGG
>DDSA01000030.1:0-15077 GCA_002343715.1 Phycisphaerales bacterium UBA2402
CCGTGCGGCGTGCACCGTGCGGCGCTCAGCTGGCGATCAATGGGCGCTCAATGGGCAGCCCGCTGCGGGCGGCGCGGGCTGGGCGGCATACCCCCCTACGGCGCTGGGCTTCGTGAATCCGCCTCGGGAGCGGTGTATTCTCACGCCCTCGCGCCGTGCGCCCATCGACGCAGAGAACAAAACCCAAACACACCCATTCTCTGGTTGAATCCGGGACGCATTGCGTCGTACGGCGTAGAATCCGGGACATGATCTGCGCCGGATGTGGAATCTCTGATGCGTGCATCGTCGTGATTGCGTGGTGTCTTTGGCGGTGCTACGCTGAATCCGGGATGCGGTGTGGAAGGAGGCCGTGATGACGATGCCGAAGGTGCGGATGCCGAGTGGTTCGTGGAAGACGACGGCGGCGGGCGTTGCGGGGATTGTGGGGTTGCTGATGATGGCGTTTCAGGCCCAGTTTGACGAGGACCCGAAGACGGTGGCCGAGTGGTGGATGATCGTCCCCGTGGTGATTTCGCAGATCGGCCTGCTGTTTGCGCGTGACAACGACAAGAGCAGCGAGCAGGTGGGGGTGAAGCCATGAAGATCGGCGACTTTGTTCAGGCGAATCTGGATGATTTCAACGGGAACGGCTCGGCGCGTGTGTACGGGCTGGTGACGGGGATGGACAGCACGAAGGAGACGGTTGCCCCGCGGTTTTTCATCAGGCCGCTGGTGGTGTTCGCGGACAATGGTTTTTCGGTGGAGGGCGGCGAGGTGATCGGTGATGTTCGGCTGAACGACCTGACGTACATTGACGGGCTGTGAGCTGGGAGGGGCGGCGATGACGGAATGGACGATGCGTTTTATCGTGTGCGTGACCGCGTGCGTTCTCGGCGGCTGCACGGTGGGTTCGCGGCAGAGCCTCAGCACTTCGGAGAGGGGCGTGGAGGCCGGTGGCGGTTTGCCGAACGTGACGGAGGTGAAACCTGGGAAGGCGCAGAGCGGGGCGAACTACCCGTTGTCGGCTATTTCATCGACGCCGGAGGCGTTCTCGGCGACGAACCCCGGTTCTCAGGCGACGGCGTTCAACCCGTCGTTCGGGACGATCATGGTTCCGGGGACGTTGAAGGCGGAAAAGTTGCGGGCCTGGGTGAACCCGCAGGGCGACGACGAGATCACGGTTGAGGGTTTGGAGATCGACAACACGGCGAACTCGGCGACGGAGTGGGCCAAGAGCGTGAGCCCGGCGTTGATCGAGCAGATCAGGGCGAACTCGGCGGACTTCAAGGCGCAGGTGGAGGCGTTGCAGAAGACGGGTGAGGCGGTGGCTCCTTTGGCGTTGCAGTTGCTGCGTCAGATCGCGGGCGGGGTGTAGGACGCGGGTATGATGGGTGGACCTGTCGCGGTGGTGTTGAAAGCGAGTGGCCGCGATGGACTACGGAGTGGACCCCGGCAACCGGGTGACGATTGGGACGCCGCGCGACGTGAAGCGGCTGGTTTCTCCCGTCATGCTGACTGGTTCGACGGACCCGGCGAACACGGAATGGATGGGCTATTCCGCCGCGGAAAGCGGGAACGCGAACGCGGTGGTGGTGCCGATCGAGGGGTGGAATACTTTCCTGATCGAGCCGGTGGGCGTTGGGAGTGACGGCGGGACGTATTCGCTGAAGATTTTTTACCGCGAGAGCAACGCGGACAAGGCTCCGTCCGGGCGTGATGGTGTGGTGGGGTACACGCGGAACTTCATCGCGGACTACACGGTGGCTCTTGGGGGCGGAACGCGGAGTACCTTGTTCAACGGGAGTTCGACCGGGACGGGTGTGACGCTGCGGTGTGCCGAGACGCTGACGCAGGAGACGGCGAGCCCGTACCCGATCACGTCGGGTGGGATTCGGTACACGAGCCCTGGGAATGATCTTCAGGGTTTCATCGAGATCGTGGCCCCGGGCGCGGATTTGGAACTGCTGTTTGTGGCGGACGGGTCGAACGTGACGAGCATGAACGCCTTTGTGCGGAGGTATTGAGCGGTGTCGCGTGTTGTGTCGTTTGCGACCGTCGGCGGCATGTCGTCCGGGAGCGGATCGACGGTGGCGACGGCGCGCAACCTTGGGTATGCGATGTTGCAGAGCGATTGGGACGAGTTGCGGGTGATCCGGTCCGCGCTGGACGACCAGTACGTGATCGTGCCCAGCGGAGCGACCGGGACACAGATCAACCAGATCATCGCGGACTTCCCGACGGGTTCTTCTTCGCTGTGGAAGGTTGTGACGGGCTGTAACTCCGCGGGTGAACTGGTGGAGGGCTGCTTCCCGACCGTGACGTGTTCCGGGTTCGGGGCGACGACCGCGACGATGCTGACGTTCAAGCCGATCCAGAGTCATGTTGAGGTGGCGAACATGGTTCTGGACGGGGCGAGCACGAGTTCTTCCACGGGCTCGTACGGGTGCGCGAGCCCGACCGGAGAGGCCGCCCCCGGAACTGGCGGGACGAACACGACCACGGGGACGTACCGGTTCCGGTTCCGGAACGTGATCGCGAAGCGTGCGCGGCACAACCCGCTCTCGTGGTGGACCGGCCAGGCGAACGACGTTTCGTTGTACGGGTTTGAGATGATCAACTGCCGTGTTGGGGACGGGAGCGGCGCGGCGAGCGGGAACGCGTGCGTGATGGGCAGGCCAGGCACGAACGGGAACGTGTTCAGCGCGCGGCTGGTGAACTGCGTTCTTGAGGGCCAGGTCACTGGGGTCGGGTTTTTGCAGAACACGCCCGGAAAGAACTGCTCGTCGCTTCTTGATGGTTGTGTGATGATGGGAAACAACGCGGGCGGCGTGCAGGTGAACACGTCTGGCGGTGTGGTCCTGAACAACTGCGTGGTCACCGGTAACTCCGGCGTCGGCATCCAGTTGACGACCGCCGGTTCGATCACGGTTGTTGGTTCGACGATCACGAACAACACGACGGTCGGGCTGAACGACAGCGAATGGGACGGGTCGCGCCCGGCTGGCCGGTTCTACGACCGGTGCCTGATCTACGGGAACACCAACGGGGAGATGGCGGTGGTGGACGACGGTGAGGGCGGCGACGCTCTCCCGCTCCCCGGCGACCACGACCGGTACGAGCCCGTGTACCGTCTGGCCACCGGGAGCAGGGTTGAGAACTTCGTGCTGACGAACAAGGGTGTTTCGCGCGGGGTCGGGGTGCTGAGCGGCCCGCGCTGCGGCGCGGTCCCGACGCGGGCCCGCGCGATGATCGCGGGGTGGAGGTGAGCGGCGATGAGGCGCAATCGCTCCAACCGGACGAGCGGGAGGCTTCCAAAGAACGACCCGACGGTGGACTTTGTGTGCCCCCGCACCCGCCAGCCGATGCAGCGTGATCCGATCAGCGGGCGGATGAAGCCGCACCCGATGTATTTTCGGAAGCCGCCGGGTTTGAGGTGGACGCGGGTTGACGCGAAGCGGACGCCGAAGCAGTTGGAGGTTCTGAGGCTGGCCCGCGTCAAGTGGCTTGCTCAGGCGCGTGAGATGCGGGAGCTCGGGATCAAGGGCAAAGGATTGGAAGGTCCGTGCAGCTTTGTGAGCATGTCGAAAATGAACAAAAGGCAGAGAGAGTTCATCAAGGAAATCAGGGAGAAGCACGCCGACCGGATCGACGAACTGGTCATGTTTTTGATGGACCTGCACAAGGACGAGACGGTGGAGCCCGCGGTGAAGGTCCGCGCGACGACCGACGCGCTGCGGCTGCTGCTGCACCCCGAGATGACCAAGAGTGAGATCAATGTCAACCGAACCGAAATCCGAAAGGTCACGTTCGACGACCCCGAGCAGGCGCGTCGTGTCGCTGCTGCCCTCGCCGGAACAGGAGAGGCTGTGGACGCCGGAGCCGGACTGCCCGCTGGCGCACCTGGCGGCCCCGCTGAAGTATCCGTCCGACTGCTACCGGGACCCGCGGTCGGGGATGACGATCCCGAAGGACGTGGTGAAGAACCTTGAGTGGCGCAAGAGGATCAAGGAGCGGGCGGACGAGGACCCGGGGTTCGCGTCGGGACTGCTGACGCTGTGCCGGCAGTCGCCGATCCTGTTTGTGAATCTGTTTGTCGATACGCTGCGGATTCACGAGTTCACGGCGGACGGGGAGCGGAGACCAAGCGAGTTCCGGCGAAGGCCGCTGGTGACGTGGCCATGTCAGGACCGGGCGATCCTGCAACTGCACGAGGCTTGGAAAAACGGCAAGAACGTGCGGGTGGTCAAGAGCCGCGAGATGGGGTGGACGTGGCTGCTGATCGCGTACGACCTGTTTCACTTCACGCTGTTCGAGGACCGGCAGATTCTGTGGGGGAGCCGGAAGGAAGAACTGCTGTGGAAGGTGGGCGACAACGACACGGTGTTCGCCAAGTTCGAGTTCGCCATCGGGCGGCTGCCGACGTTTCTTACGCCTGAACCAATCAAGTGCAATGAGCGGCTGTTCTACAACCCGGCGACGAAGGGCAAGATCAGCGGGGAGGCGACGAACCCGAACTTCGGTCGTGGTGGTCGGAACGATCTGGTGCGGATCGACGAGGCCGCCGCGGTGGATATTTTGGACAGCATTGAGATGGCGGTCCGGGCCAACGGCCCGACGACGATGCTGTCCACAGCAAAAGCCGGGTCTTATTTCGCGGCGCTGAGGACAAGCCCGGCGTACATCCAGTTGCGGATGCCGTGGTACGAGCACCCCGAGAAGGGGCTGGGGAGAAAGGACCTTCCCAACGACGAGTTCGAGGTGTACGTGACTTCTCCGTGGGAGAAGAAGGAAAGGGCCTCGTGCAACCCCCGGATGTACGCCCAGGAAGTGGCGATGAACGAGGGCCGGGCGGGCGACATGGTGTTCAGCCCGGAGATGCTGCGGCGGGCACGGGTGGAGGCGCTCAAGCCGACCCACGTGGGGACCATCGAGTTTGCCAACAGCGGCGGGAACGGGAACACGCAGTCGCCCACCAGCGAGCCCGAGGAACTGGCCGAGGCCGATGAGAGGCTGATGCGGCGGCAGACGCATTTGATCCGGTGGGACGAGGACGTGCACCGCAAGAGCGGGGAGTGGATGCTGTGGTGCGACCTTGAGCCCGACGCAAACGGGAACATGAGGCCGCCCCAGGACCGGTTCTACGCGATGTTCTGCGACCCCGGCGACGGGCGGCGCTCGGCGAACTCGGCGATTGTGGTGATGGACGCGGACACGGGCGAACAGGTGGGGGAGTGGTGTTCCAGCCGGTACGGGTCGCGAGACGCGGGGCGGATTCTGTGCGCCGCGGCGCTGTGGTTCGGCGGTCCGAGGTACCCGCTGGTGGGTTGGGAGAACAACGGGATGGGCGGGAACGTGACGGAGATTCTGGCCAAGCGCCTGAAATACCCCAACTGCTACCGGGCGCGGCTGACCGGGCGGGCCGGGGCGGACCCGCTGACGCAAAGGCTCGGGTGGACAGCGACCGGGCACAAAAAGCCGGTGCTGATCGACAACTTCGCCGATGCGTGGTCCTCGGGCCGACTAACGATTCGGTCTACCGCGCTGATCGACGAGGCGGCGACGTTCATCGTGCTGGAAGACGGGAAGGTGGCCCAGGCGGAGAAGGCCGACATGACGACCGGGGCGCGGGAGGCCCACGGGGACCGGGTGATTGCTGGCGCGGGGTGCTGGTTGATGGTGTGCGAGTCGCCCAAGACGGTACGATTGTCGCGGGTTGACGACGGGCCGTCCGATCCGGTTCTATCGTTCGCGGGCCGGCTCAAGGCAACCCGGCGTGAAGAGGAACTGTCGAAGCGTCCGAGATGGAGGACGGTGCGAGCATGACGACGATGGACACCGGAGCCGGGATGATGGGTCAGGCACCGGCTGTCTTCGCGTCCGCGCGGACCGACGACCTGCGCGGGGTTCAGACCGGCGACTTCTCGCGCACGACGCGTCGGCTGCTTGAGTCGATCACCCAGTCGTGGAAAGACGAGCGGCGTCGCCGGATGCTGGCCGAGTATTACAACGTGCGGCGTCTGTGGTCCGGCCCGCTGGCGGACCTGCACGTGTGGCCCTACGGGACCGAGGCCGGCCCGAACTACACGCCGGCGAGTTCCGCCCCGGTCAACGTGATTCACCAGACGATCGCTTCGCTGGAAGCGAATCTGCTTGCGACCGACCCGGTGGTGCAGATCAAGCCGAGGTTTTTGCCCTCGTACCGGCGGTTCGGGCAGATCGTCGCGGCCCACGCGCAGAAGCGCCTCCACGACATGCGGTTCATCGAAGAGGAGCGCATGTGCTTCAAAGACGCGGTGATGGGCATGGGGGTGATGAAGATCGGCGAGTACGGGGCGGGGTATGACTTCGAGTGGTTCGGCAGCCGGATCGAGCCGGGGCAGCGGTACATCTGCCGGGTTTCCCCTTCGGATTACTGCATTTCGCGGCAGGCCCGCGACCGCTGCGAGGCGGAGTGGGAGTGCGAGCGGTACCGGACCACGACGGACCGGCTGGCCGGTGTGCTGACGCCCAGCGAGATCGACCGGCTCCCCAAACTCGCCGAGCGGCCCGACCGGAAGATGATCGGGCAGTTCGGCGACATCGACCCGTTCGTGGAGTTCCACGATCTGATCGACGTGTGGGTCCCGCCCGGCGTGCTCTCACGCGAGGCGCTGACGCTCACGGTGGCGGGGACGCCCGACGGATTCACGTCCATCGGCGACGCGAGCGAACGGCTGCTGATCCGCGAGCCCCGCGAGTGGGACGGCCCGCATTCCGGTCCGTACGAGGTGTACGGTTTCAACCGGATTCAGGACACCCCGTACTACGCGGCCCCGGCGGTGATGCTGCGCGACATGGCGCAGATGATCGGCGATCTGTCGCGGCACATCATCGAAAGCGACCAGACCGCGGCTGACCTGATCATCCACAGGGACAGCGTGAACCCCGATGAAAAGTCGGCGATGCAGTCGGCCAAGCACCTCGACATGATCGCGGTGGAGGACGAGACCGCGTACAAGCAGATTCAGCGCGGCGGTTCGACGGACCGGGCGCACCAGAGCCTGGCCATGCACCTGCAGATGTACGGTCAGATGTCGGGGTCGGGGCTTCTCTCGGCCAGCGGCATCCAGAAGAAGTCCGGCGACACCACGGCGACCGAGGCGGAAGAGGTGGCGTCGCGGCTGAACGTGCTGATGGACGGGATGGAGAAGCGGATTTACGAGCACACCGACCGGGTGCTGGAGAAGTTCTGCTGGTACGAGTTCCGCGACCCGATGCTGAACGACGAGGTGAAGTTGAAGGTCGGCGGGGTCGAGATGGCCTACGTCGTGACGGCGGGGCAGATGGACCTGTACGGGCTGCACGACGCGAACCTTGAGGTCCGCCGGGGCTCGATGCGGCGGGTCAATGAGCAGGCCAGGACCAAGCGGCTGATGGAATGGGCGTCCGGCCCGGTCCCCATCGGGATGCAGATCAAGCAGGCGTTCGGTGACGGGTTTGACCTTTCGGCGTGGCTCCGGCTCACGTCCGAGGGGTTGGTTGATCCTGTCGATATCGACGAACTGATCCCGGACCACAACGCGCTGGCCCTTGCGGTGGCGAAAATGTCGGCGTACGCCGAGCAGCCCGGCGGCGGTGGCGGCGGTGCGGAAGGCCCGAGTCGGAAGCCGGGTCCCCCTGGGTCTTCGGCGATCCGGGGGGCGTCGGAAACCGGCAACCGGTCCCCCTCGTTTGACAACACGGCGGTAGCCGGGAATACTTTGGCGTCGGTGCGGGGTCGGTGAAGCAACTTGCGGTGGTGAACGCGAGAGGCTTCTGGAGTGGCGGCGTACGACTTCCAGATCATTGACGACGACGGCTCGCCGACCGGCGAGGTGGTCGAACTGCGCTACCCAATGGGCGACAGGCCGGACGTTGTGACGCTCGAAGACGGACGGGTTGCGATGTTCGACTTCCAATCGACGGCGCGCACCATCAAGTCTGAGAACGCGGAGTCCGGGCAAGAGCTCTGGGCGTTCTCGACCACCGCCAACCAAGTCGATGAGTTCCGCCGCAAGTTCCCGAATCGCACGTACCGCGACGACGGGATGCTGATTTCGCACTCGTACTCCGAGACCAGGCGGATCGTCAAAGAGCACGGCTGCGTGGACACGTCCGCGCCGCAGAAGATCAAGTCCGAGAACGCCCGGAAAACGCTGATGAGGATTTCTCATGCCTGATGAAACCGTCCAGCCCGCTGCCGAGACTTCTTCCGCCCCGGTCGGCGTGCCGGTCGAGACCGGCGAGGTTGCGAGGGTCGATTCGATGATCGACGACTTCCTGGGCGACCCCGGCGTTGTGGTGGATGAACCGGCCCGTCAGCCTGAGCGGCGCCAGGAGCAGCGTTCCGGCGACGAGCCGGTGCCGCATGAGAATCCGGAAGCGCAGCAGCCCGAACCGCGGAATGAGCCGGCGGCCCAGCGGCCCCAGAACGACGTGGTGCAACGGCTGTTGGACCAGAACGCGGAACTGATGCGGATGCTGGCCGAACGGACCGGCAAGCCGCAGGAACCCGCGGCCCCGAAGTCGCCTTCGGCGGACGAGCAGCGTGATGCGGTGATCAAGCAGTTGCAGGACGACATGGGCCTGAGCGCGGAAGACGCGGCCAAGCACTACTCGATCATCGAAAAGGTTGCCGAGATGAAGGCGGCCCCGGCGCTGGAGGCCGCAAGGGCGCAGCAGCAGACCCGCGAAGAGGCCGAGCGGCGCGAGACGGACAGGCTCGCGCACGCGGAGGCGACGCGGATCATCGGCGAAAACGAGTCGATTCTCGGCAAGGCGGACGTTCCGTTCGCCTCGCTGACCAAAGAACAGCAGCAGGCCCGTCAGGAGTTCATTCTGACGTTCCAGGATTTGTGGGCGGCGCAGAAGTCGCGCGGCGTGCAACCCGATGTCAAGGCCCTGATCGGTCGCGCGTTCCGCGCGGTCGCGGGCGACGACACGGCCATGAGCCGCGCCCGGCAGGAACTCTCGCGCTCTCACGAGGTTGCAAGGTCTCGCAGAACAGTTCCCACCACGGCGTCGCGCAACGGTACGACGACCCCGCAGATGGTCCGGCGTGGGAACATGACGCTCTCGGCGGTCGAGGCGGCTGAAACAGATGCTCAGATCGACAGGTTCCTCCGCGAAAGCGGCGTGTGAGCCGTCGGTCGTTGAACAAAGGGTTGTCAAATGTCCGCAGGCATTCCACAGTCAGATTTGGTCGGTCTGGGTAACGCGCTCATCACCGTGGTGCGCAATAACGCGCAGCCGATCGAGACGTACAAGTACCAGAACTACGGTGTGGTCAACGCGCTGAAGAAGGCCGCGACCCCGTGGGAGGGCGGCAAGAGCGTGACCTGGGCGGTCCGTTACGACGAGGACGGTTCGGCCCGCTCGGTCGGGTTCCATGCGACCGATTCGGTCAACATCGTTGACAAGACGGTGACGATGGCCGAACTGATGAAGTTCTCCGACGCGAACTTCGGGTTCGACAAGAAGGAACTCGAAATGAACAAGCGCGGCGTGGTCTACCGGCTTCTGCCGGAGCGCCGCACGCAGTCCTACGAGTCGGTGTACAACTACTACCAGGACCGCGGTCTGCTCGGCCCGCTGTCGCCCTCCGATCAGGAACTAACCTGCTGGGGCTACTTGAACTGGCTGTGCTGCGGCCCCGCGGGGTCGTACACCGACGGGTTCAACGGCTCGACGGGCCGGTACCGCAACCAGACTTCCGGCGGCGGCGCGACCAATCAGTTCACCACCATCGGCGGGCAGAACCGCTCGACGGCGGGCAACGGTCGGCTCAAGAACTACACGTTCATCCGCCCCGAGACGGTCGGCGAGCCCTTCGTCAAGTCCATCCACCGGGCGCTGACGCTCACCAAGTTCACCCCGCCGCCGATTGGCTCCGGCATGGAGCCTCACGACGGGAACTTCGAGCTGTGGTTCCCGCTGGAGCCGTTCCTGGCCCTGCGTTCGCTGATCGACTCCAAGAACCAGAACTACGGGAAGGACGTGTCCACCGTCGTCAACGGGACGATGTACATGTTCAACAACCCGATTTCGTGGATGCCCGCGCTGGACCCCGTGGACTCGTCCGACACGGACTTCTACCGGACTATCGCCAAGCCCATCGTCGGCGTTCGCAAGGACGCGTGGGACTGGATGCACCTTCCCGGCCGCTGGATGACCGAGACCGGTGCGAAGCCCAACCCCAAGAACCACGACGGCGTTCTGTACTTCATCGACTCGTCGGGCCAGTTGTGCCCGAAGGACCTGCGCACCTGCGGGTTCGTCGGCCACCTGCAACTCGCCTCCAACACCTGAACCTGACCCGAAGGAGAACCATCCATGACACTCACTGCTGCATACAACTTTGAGCGGGTTTCGCGGCCCGTTCGTCTGAACGGTACGGCTGGCGCGACTGTTCCCAGGGGGGCGGCGTGCTTCTACCGCGTCACCGCGACCGAAACCGCCGGTTCGATCCCCGGCGGGACCACCGCGATGAGCGCCGGCGACGTGGTTTCGACCACCGCGAACACCCGTGAGTACGACGTCGAGCAGTGCTCGATCTCAAACTACGAGAACTTCGCGGGGTTCACCGAACGCGAGGTGATTCTCGACTCCAACGGCCAGGCGGACGTTCCTATTATCGTTGGCTCCGATCAGGGCGGCGTTACCGCTGTCACGAACCAGTCCGTGACCGCCGGCGATCTGCTGGGAGCGATGCCCGGCTCGTGGTTCCTGTTCCGCGGAGCCGTGTTCACCAATCCGCTTCTGCGGGTGACGACCACGGTTGACCGCTCGACCACCAGCGGCCCCGTCGTGGGTGTTGGCAAGCCGACGGTTTCCAACGAAGAGTTCCAGAAATACCACTTCGAGTACAACAACGACTTCTACTCGTACGTCACGACCGGCGAGGGTCTGACGACCATCGTCAACACCACCGCTGGAACGAACGCCCAGAACGGCGTTATCTCCTGCTCCGCCGCGGCAACGACCGACAACTCGCCGGGCGGGACCAAGACCACGCAGACCTGCTGGCAGTTCGCCACCGGAGCCGCGTGCTACTTCGAGGCTAGGTTCCAACTTACCGAGGTTGACACCAACGCGGCCAACTTCCTCATCGGGTTCCAGGACAAAGCAGGAACGACCAACACCACCTTGCAGGACAACGGTGCGGGCCCCGCGGCCAGCATCGACATGGCTGCGATCTACAAGGTGGACGGTTCGATGTTCTTCCGGACCGGCATCAGCCGCACCACGGCGCAGGCGCTGGTCACGACGACCACGGCGTTTGCTTCGGCCACCAACTACAAGATCGGCATTCTCTACAACGGAATGCCGATCACCTCGGGCGGCGGCGGCCGGGTGTTCTTCTTCGTCAACGACACGCTGATCGGTACCGCTGGCAACGCGGCGTCCGGCGATGAACTGAAAATCCCCAACGCCCTGATGTTCTTGACTCTTCTCGTCAAGTCCGGTTCGGCCACCGGCACCCAGACGATGCTCGTGGACTACATGCGCTGCCGCCAGGCGAAGCTGGCTTCGGCGATCTGATCTGAACACCACCGCCGGGGCGTCGGTTTGTCACTGGCGCTCCGTATTTGACCCAGTACACGTCCAACTCGGGCATGTCCATCACCTACGGCGAAATGCTGGCGGTGGCGGCGCGCGTCATGGGCGATCAGTTCAACGACGAGCACGGACGGCTGACCTACCCCGACCCGGTCAACTTCCCCGAGCAGCACGACAAGGCGGTGCGTGTCGTGCGCCGCGGGTTGGCCCGCGCGGTCTCCGCGAAGCCGGATTGGAACTGGCTCCGGCAGGTTGTGGCCCTCGATCTGGAAGCGGACGAGTACGAGTACGACATGCCGTGGTTTTTCCTGGGGCACATCCTCGGGCCCGTGACGTTCCAGACCCCCGGCCCGATGCGAGAGGCGCTGGTCGTGACGCCGGACGTGATTGAGCGGCTTCGGGCCGGCGACGGGGCGAACCAGACCGGGGACCCGGTGTACGTCACGTTCTACCGGGACCAGAAAAACGACCCGTCCCAGCCCGCGATGTGGAAGGCCGCGTTCTACCCGACACCTTCGCGCGATGTCACGGTGCTCGTGGCGGTCCGGGCGGAGCCCGAGGCCATGCGGGACGCGAGCGACCAGTTCATCGCGGGCAGCGAGTTCAACCGGATGATCGAAGCGGCGGTGATGCTTGAGGCTGCGAATGAGGCTTCGCCGGAACGCCGCCCGGTGCTGATGGAAGAGTACGAGCGGGCGCGGGCGGACGCGATCCGCAACGATGATCGGTCGAAGGCCCGTAACGGCGGCAAATTGAGCCGTACAATGGGCGGATGGAACGGGTACCCGTGGGACCGAGTGACGGACGTGAGCGTGAACGGCGTGCTGGTCAACTAAGAAGAACCGGAGCAAGTCATGATGAATCAGGGTGGAAATCTCGACGCACGCGACTTCAAGCGTCAAATCCTCGACGGCGACAACGTGGGACGCGGGTATCTCGCGTCGATCCCGCTGCAAATCTGCACTCGACCGAACAACGGTTCCCCGCCAGCTCAGCAGAACGGCGTCGCGTACAACGTGCTGGACGCCAGCGCAGACTTCATCGTGTTCTCGCTTGCCCTGCCCGCCGACTACGACAACTCCACGGCGTACAACTCAAGCAGCGCGGACATCCGCAGCGACGAGTTCTATCTTGAACTCTACGCGTTCAGCGTTGACGCGAGCAGCGGGGCTGGCACCGGCACCAGCACCATCGAGGTCGATACATTCAAGTACGGACGCGTCGGTACCGCCGTGGATACGGCGTCGATTGCCGGTTCCGCAACGACGGTGACGCTGACTTCGGCGCAGACCAACCCACAAACGGTGTCCAACACGTTGGTCAGTCGGTACCGGTGGAACCTCAGCGGACTGGGGCTTCGTCCGAACGACTGCGTGAATGTGGCGGTGGGCTGCACGATCCAGGTGACGGACCAGATCATCATCTACGGCGGGCAGTTCCTGTACCGGACCAACGTGAAGCCGACCAACGCCTTTACCGAGACCGACTCGAACGGCGCGTTGATCCGCTACTAAAAACGGGGGCCCACGGTGCCGATGGAGAAGGTCACGCTCCCGCTCCCCGTCAAGGGGTGGAACACGAGTTCCGGGCGCGAGAGCCAGCCCGAAGGAACATCGCGCGGCCTAAAAAACGCCCGCAACCGCGACTGGCGGGCGGGCGGCGCTCTGCGCATGGCGCGGCGGTCTGGCACGTCGAAGTTCGTGGACGATCAGCCGTGCGGCGACAACCCGTTCCAGGCCCTCGCGTCGATCCAGGTGGTTGAGAACACCGGCACGTCGTCGCTGGGTTCGAGCGTGGCGACGGACACCTTCGTGCGCGCCGACACGACGACGGGCGAACTGGGGAGTTTCGACGGAACGTCGGGCAGCGATTACAACGTGAGCGGCAACAACGTGGCCGTCTCAACGTCGATCGACACGAACTCGTCGGTTGCCATTGACAACTTTGAGTGGAACGGCGTTTATGCGGCTGGCGACGCGGCGAAGGTCGCGTCGAACAAGTGCGTGGACAATCAGAGCGCTGACACGTCGAGCGGCACGGCGCAGGCGAGCATGTGCTACTTCCTGCCCAACGGTCTTACCGAGCCGACGGACAACTACGCACTCAGGCTGACGTTCACGACCGATTCAGGGTTCACTTCAACAGAAGGCGTGATCGGGTTTTTCTGCTTTGGCGACGCACCGACGATCGCGGGCGGCACACGAGACGCGGCGTTCTGGGTGGTCCTGTCGATCAACTCATTCGGGGTTGCTGCGGTCAATCAGGGCTACAACAGCGCTTCCGGATCGCTTTCTGACGGCGCTCTTTCTGTCGCGTCAACCGCGTCAACCACGCCCAACACATCGAAGCCCGCGCTTATCAACAGCGGGCTGGTCAGGTCTTCTCTCGTGTCGAGTGATACCGCTGTCGATCTTCAGACAAACACGCAGTATCTCCTTGAAATGCGCGTCTCGGGTCGGCGCGTTGAACTGCTGCTGAACGGTCTTTCCTGGATCATCTGGCCGGACGTTTCGGTCGGGTCGAACGGAACAGCCGTCACCGGCTTCACGGCGTCTCAGAACGACTACGGGTTCACGTTCTACAACGTCGGTTCCGGTTCTCGTGCCCCGATCGTGTCTATCGACAAGTTTGAGGTCTTGAACATCAACGTCGCGCCGCCGAGTTCGTCAACGCGGGTCGTGACGGTGGTTGGCGGCGATGTGTGCCACGGTGATGAGGATGGTTTTTCTACCGCGACGAATGGGTCTGCGGTGGTCGGCGAGGATGCTTCGGTGTTCGCCTTTGCCGGACTCGGGCCGACGGCTGCCAGCAACAGGTCGTATATCTACCTGCTGAAGGGGACCGCGTGGACAGACGGCGACAACTACAAAAAGGTGCTCGTCAGCGGTTCGTCGGCGACGGTTCAGGCGTGGTCCGCCTCTCCCGGTTCTCTGCCAAGCGGTTCTTCTGATTCATCTCAGAAGGCGCGGTTCGGTTCAATCTGGCGGAACAGGGTCGTTCTCTACGGACTCACCACCAACCCCGACAACTGGTACATGAGCGCGTCGGGCGACGCCGACGACTGGGACTACACCGCGACGCCCAACGGGCGTGAGGCGATCGCCGGCGACAACTCCGGCACCGGGCTTGCGCCCGGCGGGATCACCTGCATGGCCGGGTTTGACGACGACAACCTCATCATGGGGCTTGTCGATTCACTCATCGTCATGCGCGGCGATCCGGCGCTCGGCGGGGCGCTGGACGGGATCACCGACCGCGTGGGGATCGTCGGCCCCCGGGCGACGGCCCTGAGCGATCAGGGTGTCTTCTATTTCGTGGACCGGACCGGGCTGTACGCGATCGAACCGGGCACCTCTCAACCGCAGCGTCTTACGCACGAGAAGATCGACGAGTTCTTCGAGGACGTGGACTGGGACACTACCGACGCGGTGCTGTTCTACTCGCGCCGGTTCGACGGCCTGCGGGTGTGGCTGGTCCCCCGCACCGTGCCGACGGACAGCACACAGACGATCAAGAGC
>DDSA01000030.1:15392-18057 GCA_002343715.1 Phycisphaerales bacterium UBA2402
TACCCCCGCGCCGTCTGCGGGTACCAGACCGGGAACGAGAACATCATGCTGGTGGGCGGGACCGA
Organism: Phycisphaerales bacterium UBA2402; assembly: GCA_002343715.1. GTDB lineage: Bacteria > Planctomycetota > Phycisphaerae > Phycisphaerales > UBA1924 > UBA2402. The sequence continues at coordinate 15,458 of DDSA01000030.1, forward strand.
CGGCTACCTGCGGCGGTTCACGCCCGATTCGGCGGACGACGACGGGAACAAGATCGACTCGTATGTGGACCTTTCCCCGATCGTCGCCGACGGCGAGACGGAGATCGGGTTGAACGAGATGATCCTGAAGCCGGGGTCCACCTGCGAGCGGTTCACGGTGCAGATGCGGTCGGCGATGGGGGCGGACGGGTTGGACTCCGCCGCGTTCCGGCACCTTGTCCGGGTCAACGGCCCGGCGGCGGCGCTGCGGGCGATGTCCATCCCTCCCCGGATCGACCGGCGGATCAGGGGCGGCGCGGTGGGCGTCCGGATCGGGGATTCCGAGAAGTACTGGTCGATCGAGCAGGCGCGTGCCCTTCTCGATACCGGGTATGCTTTGGCCGGAGGCCACTGATGGCGATTCCTCGGGTCAACCGGGCCACTTCCGAGCGGCGTACGCGGCTGGCGGTGGCGGCGCTGACTTCCAAGACCAGCGGGTACGCCGGGCTGTCCGGAACCCAGTTGCGGACCGTCCCGGCGGACGGCGCCGCGACGGCGACGACGAACAACCAACTGCTCCGGGCGCTCATCAACGACCTGACCGACCGGGGCATTCTGACGAAGGGGTAGGCCATGTCCGGCTTTGGCAACATCGCACTCGGCGGCGCTCTCAGCCTCGGCGGCGCTTTGCTGGGCGGGAAGAACAAGCCGAAGTATTCGGCGGCTGACGCCCGCGGTCAGTTGGCCTCCGGGTACCAGTTTGACCCCAACGGGAAGTTCTCGTCCGGCATCCTCCCGTTCGGCCAGAGTCTCGGCATCGAGTCGCTGTTCGGCATCAACCCGTTCTCGACGCGGCCCGACGGGAAGGGCGTCAACGCCAACCTCGGCGGCATGGAGAACCAGCGGCTCTTTGCTCTCCAGCAGGCGGGGAAGGGCATTCAGGAACTTGAGAGCCTGTTCCCGATGTTCTCGCAGTTGGCCGCCGCGCGGACGGGCCAGATGCAGGCGCAGGGCGGCGACGCGCTGCGGATGCTTCAGGACTCGTACAACGCCGGGATCGGTCGGCTGGATCAGGACACCGAGCGGATCAGGCAGAACTTCAACAGCGCCCGCGGCAGCGTTGAGGCCCAGTCCGCTGCCGACATCAAGAATCAGTCGGCGGCGCTGGCGAAGCAGTACGCCGCCCGCGGGTTCGGCACGTCCACCGGGCTGATGAACAGCATCACCAACCAGTTGCTGCCGAACGTGCTGGGGTCGAAGCTCGGCGCGCTGGCGAACATCGAGAACGCGCAGGCGGGCCAGTTGTCCAACCTTGCGGCGCTGCGGGCGCAGTTGTCGCAGCAGAACGCGGGCGACGTGTCGCGTCAGCGGCTCGGGCTGCTCACCGACCGCACGCCGGAGATGTACTTCTCGTCGCTGCTCGATCTGGCCCAGCAGCCGTCGCGGATGCGAACCGGCATTCTCGCACAGCCGTCGGCGATCTACGGGCAGTTGCCCACCAAGATCGGCGTGGGCGGCGGGAATCCCAGTGCGAGCGGCGGGTTCGCGCAGAACCTCGGCGGCATGGCGTCTTCGTTCGGCGGCCAGTTGGCGGGGTACGGTCTGCTCAAGGAGTTGTTCAAGTAGTGTCGATGCTCCCCGCACAACTCTTTGCCCAGGGCCTTCAGTCTGGCGTCGGCACGGCGCTCCAGATCGAAGAGATGAAGCGCCGCCGCGCGTCGGACATGGCGGAGCAGGCGTTTCGTCAGTTGCAGGCCGAGCGCCAGGCCCAGCAGCAGGCTGAGGCGATGGGCATGCGCCGCGCCGAACTCGACCGGCTGATCGGTCGTGACGCGGCGGTGGACCAGTACAACCAGTGGCGGATGGGTCAGGCTGAGGCCGAGCAGGCCCGCAAGATCCAGAACGAAGCCGCCGACCGTGAGGCGTTCAAGTCTCTCTACTCGATGGTCGGCGGGCGCGAGGCCGATCTCGGTGAAGAGTTGCGGATGCGAGAAGGCGGCATGGGGCCGCCGGCCTTCGGCGTGCAGCGCGACTTCCCCGAGGCCGACGCGATCGCGGGCGGGAGCGATTTCATCCGCCGCTTGGCGCTGGATGAGAAGGCCACGCTCATCAAGGAGCGGGAGAAAAAGGCCCGCGGGTTCTCGGAACTTGAGCGGCTGGACCGCGAGATCGCGCAGGCCAAAGCCGACCTCGAAGGCAGCAAGCCGGGTGACCCGAACCACGCCGCCGCGCAGTCGCGGCTGCTGGCGTTTGAGGGCCGCAAGCACGAGATCGTCTCCGGCGTCAACCCGTACTCGGGCTTGGTTGACAACATCGTCGGGGCCGGGCTGCGGACTTCCGCCGTGTCGAACCCGATGAACACGGCGGCGGGCATCGGGCTGTACGACGAGATCATCAAGGAAGTCGAGACGCTCCAGCGCGCCCCGATCGACAGCCGTGGTCGGTACATCATCGGTCAGGACCGTGACGGCGATCCGATCGCGGTCCCGCCGAACGTCTACCGCCAGATGCTCGATACCGCGCTGGCGCGGAAAGCCGTCATCGACGCCCGGCTGGGCATCAAGGCCGCCGACGTGCCCGCCGCTGCGCCGATGGGAGCCGCGCCGGTGGGCGCCGGTCCG
>DDSA01000110.1:0-193 GCA_002343715.1 Phycisphaerales bacterium UBA2402
CGCGTCGAAGGCCGACATGGGCACCGCGCCATCCCCCTGCTTCTTGAGTTTCAGCTCCAAAGAGCGTCGAACCACTTCGGCTTCTTCGGACGGCGCGGGATACGACAGGCGGTGCCGGAGCATGAAGCGGTCCAACTGCGCTTCGGGGAGTTCAAAGGTGCCCGCCTGTTCGACCGGGTTCTGAGTCGCGATG
>DDSA01000110.1:441-2425 GCA_002343715.1 Phycisphaerales bacterium UBA2402
TCCTGCATCGCCTCGAGCAGCGCCGACTGGACTTTCGGGCTGGCACGGTTGATCTCGTCCGCGAGCAGAAGGTTGGTGAAGATCGGCCCCTTGTGGATCCGGAACTCGGCGCTGCGCTGATCAAGAATCTCGGCGCCGATGATGTCCGACGGGAGCAGGTCGATGGTGAACTGAACCCGGTTGAACTTCAGGTCGATCGCCCTGGCCACAGCCTGCACCAGCAGCGTCTTGGCGATGCCGGGCACACCTTCGAGCAGCAGGTGCCCGCCGGTCAGCAGTGCGATCAGAACGCGCTCGACCACTTCCTGCTGACCCACCACCGTCCGGGCAACCTGGGTCCGGATGGTGTCGGCGAAGGGACAGTGACCGCCCGCCCCGGGGGCGTCGGCCTTGTGATCGGCTGAAACAGAAGGTGGAGTGGTCATGGTCGTCAAGAAGAACTCCCGTATAGGTGCGAACGAGACTGTTGGTCGGTTCGTCGTGCGTGACAACGTTCACGGTCTTACTGGGATGCCGGAGCCTTCGCGGGTTCGGCGAGAAGTTTGTCAACGATTGTCTTGAGTTTGTCCGCTTTCACTCCGGCGGCGCGTACGACACCTGTCTTGTCGAGAACGAACGTCGCCGGGAAGAACGCCACTCCCCAGGCGGCCGCGGTTCTGCCTCGCGCGTGCGTGCCGGGAGCCGCCTCGGATTTCATCTCATCGCGGGCGACCGGCATGGATACAGGCCTGCTCTTCGACAACTCCTTCGTCGCGTCCCACGAGGCCCGACCGTCACAGACGGCGATGAACTGCACGCCCTGCGAGGCGAACTCCTTTTCCAGGGCCGCGATCTTGTCCCAATCCTTCCCGCCCAGCGAGGCCGACGGCGAGAAGAAGTGGACCACCACCACCCCACCCTTGCCGAAGTCCGCGCCCGGCGCCTCACCGATCCACTCGGACGCGAACAGCCCGGGCGCGGGCCGGCCTTCTTTCGCTCGAAGCGCGGCGGGGCGGGCCTCCCCGCCCATGTACACCTCCACGGGAAACTCGCTCGCCGCCGGGGCATGGTCGAGCGCCGGCGCGTTCTCGGCCAGGAGGATCTTCACGGCCTGCTCGACCTGGTTGGGGATCAGCCCGGCACCGCGGACGATCCCGGCCTTGTCGATCACGATGTACGTCGGCCAGAAGGCGACCTTGAACTCGACGGCGCTGGTGCCGCCTTTGGCGTCGAGCGCGACCGGGTAGTTGATCCCCTTGTCCTTGACCACGCCCGCCGCCTGGTCCCAGCCGCTGTTGGCATCGTGCACGCCGACGAAGACCAGCCCCTTGTCGCCGTACTTGTTGACGAGCGCGACATTCTCCGGGATCGCCGCCATGCACGGGCCGCACCAGGTAGCCCAGAAATCCACGACCACGACTTTTCCTCGCTGCTCCTTGAGCGAAATCTGGTTCCCGATCCACTTGTCTGTGGTCAACGTCGGCGCGGGCTTCCCCTCAAGAGCTTTGAGCGTCGCGGGCCGCTGGGCACCGTCAAAGAACCACTCATCGGGGAAGGGCTTGGTCTGCGCCGCAGCCGGGCTCGCGAGTGGAACAAGAGCGGCGGTCACGGCCAACGCGTATGCACGGCAACGGTGAAGCATGAAACGCGAGTACTGCATGGGTCGGCTCCTGGGGCGGCATTTGATACCGGTGAACTCCCGTCTGGTGGCGACCGGAGCGTATGACCCCCCATGCCGCGATCAATGCGCGTTGCGGTTGAGAAACCCGCGGAAGAGCGTCAGCCAGAGGATTTTGAGATCAAAGCCGAGGCTCCAGTTGCGGATGTAGGCCAGGTCGTACTGGAGTCTCTTGCGAAGAGAAGTATCCCCCCGCAGGCCGTTGACCTGCGCCCAGCCCGTCATGCCGGGTTTCACGAGGTGCCGCGGGAGGTAGTGCGGGATCTCGTGGGCGAGGCGGTCGACGTGCACGGGGCGCTCGGGCCGCGGGCCGACGAGGCTCATGTC
>DDSA01000110.1:2618-38507 GCA_002343715.1 Phycisphaerales bacterium UBA2402
GGGCCGCTCGGGGCGTGGGCCGACCAGACTCATGTCCCCCCGCCATACATTGAAGAGTTGAGGGAGTTCATCGAGGCTGGTGGCCCTCAGCCACTTGCCGATGGGCGTGATGCGCGGATCATTCCGGCGCGTCCACCCCGCCGGTGACGCCTCATCCTCGGCGTGGTACATCGTTCTGAACTTGAAGATGTCGAAAGTCTGCCCGCCCAGGCTGACCCGGCGCTGCTTGAATATCACCGGGCCCGGGCTGGAAAGCCGGACCAGGCACGCGATGATGAGCATCACCGGCCCGAAGACCATGAGGCCGATGGTCGCGCCCACGAAGTCAACCAGTTGCTTGGCCAGGCCGGGGAACCCCGTCATGGGGCTTTCGCGCACGCTCAGGATGGGCATGCCTTCGAGGTCCCCCACCGTCATGCTCTGGGGCATGTACTTGGGGTGCACGTCCGGGATGAGACGCACATCCAACGCGTGTCGGCTCAGCCGTTTGAGCAGTTCGGGGATCATCACGGCCCGGGGCGCGGGGAGCGCGAGGTACACCGCGTCGGGCTTGTTCTCTTCGAGGATCGTGTCCAGGTCCTTCACGCCTCCGAGGATCGGCCTGTCCAGACAGACCGCTCCGGGATGGGCATGCTCCTGATGGGAGATGAAATAAGCCACGTGCAGCCCGGTCCACGAGTTGCGGTCCAGCGTCCGGCAGGCGATACGGCCCAGCCGCCCCGTTCCCACGATAGCCACATGGCGGAGGTTCCACCCCCGCCGCCGCACGGCCCTCAACGCAAGCCGGAAGAGTCCCCGATGCACCGTCACCGCCACGGGCAGCAGCACCACGAGAACACCCAACTGCAATCTCCCACCGTCAACCACGGCGCTGCCCAACTGCAACACACCTTCGCCGGCCCAATCCGCCACCGTCCGCGGCCCCATGGCCCACAGAATGACGATCAACGCCACGCTTGTGGAGAGTGTCGCCTTGAAGACCTGCTGGCTCTCGGCGATAAATGCCCGATCCCGGCGCGGACGGTACAGCCCGAACCCCCACATCGCGATCAGGACGATCGGAGCCGCAAGGAGCCAGAGCGGCTGACGCACCCATTCAGCCAGACCTTCCCTGGTCGCCGCATCGGGGAATCCTCCATCGATGAGCAGACGCCGAACGCTCCACGCACCGAGGCACGCCGCGATAGCCACCACGCCATCCACGGCGCACAGCAATGAGACAAAGAACTGGTGGCGTTGCTTCAGCAAGGTCTTGAGTTCGGTGCGTGAACTCCGTTCACGCCCAGTCTCCCGGGTTCAAGTTTGGTACCGAGCCTTTGAGCCGCCTCTTCACATAAACGATTGCCGTGGGCCCGTTTCGCGCTCCGCTACCAGGGGCGGTGCACCGGTGCCTTGGCCGCAAGGGCCAATAACTGCTCCGCCTCCGTGGGGGTTAGGGTAGCGCCGGATGGTGGCACGATCTTCACAATTCCGAACAAATCCCCGATGCGACCCGAAGAATCTCGGATTCCCTTACCGCGAAGGCGCAGTTTGCGTCCGCTCGGACTTCCCGGCGGGATGGCGAGTTCAACGGAGCCATCAAGAGTCGGGATGGTGACCTTGGCCCCCAGAGTGGCTTCGGCGATCGACAGTGGAAGGTCCACGAAGAGATCCAACCCCTTGCCTGTTTCTTCATGTTCGCCACGTCGAAACCACCTATGGGGCGAGACTTTGATCCGCAGCAACACGTCCGGCTCTGCAGCGCCGCCACGGATGCGCAGTTGGCGATCCGACTCGATCCCTGCCGGGATCGTGACTTCAACCGTTTTGCCGGCCCCACCGGTAGTCAGTCGCAGCGTCTGCACTCCGCCTCTGGCGGCGATTTCAAAGGGGACTTCCAGTTCGTGCTCGATGGGATCCTGAACCGGAGCGGCCCGGCCGCGTCGGGTTTTCTTTCGGCCCGCGCCCGACGGCGCCCCATCCGCTCGACCGAACCCGCCGCCGAAAACGGACTCGAAGATGGAGTTGATATCTTCAGGATCGAAGTTGACGCCGTTGACATTCACGGAGCCGCCGGGTCGCGGGCCGCCGGCATTGCTCCACGAATAGTGCGGGCCTGTGCGGGCGCGGGAAGCGGCTTCCTGCGCGGCCCCGGTCTCGAACGCCGCGGACCCGAACTGGTCGTACATCGCCCGTTTTTTGTCATCGCTCAGCACGTCGTAGGCGTTCTGCACCTCGGTGAACTTGCGCTGCGCATCGGGCGCCTTGTTCACATCGGGATGGAGTTGACGCGCGAGTTTGCGGTAGGCCGATCGGATCTCGTCGGCCTTCGCCGTCCTGGGAACTCCAAGAACCTCGTAATAATCGCGTGCGGACATTGGCGGGTGATTGTATCGCAACGACCGCGCACAATAAATCCGCCCGCCCGGGGCGACGCACCCCGGGCGGACGGCGGGCATGAATGAACATCTTGATTCAGGCGGGCTAGACGAGCGTCCGGACCTGTTCGATCAGGTCGCCCCGGCCGAGCACGATCTTCACGTTCGAGCCGCTGAGCACCTGCTGGAGCATCTCCAGTTCCTTGAAGCGGACCAGCAGGGGGTTCTCGCCCAGCAGTTTGGCCGTGTTCGCCTGCGAGCGGGCCGAGGCGGTCTCCTCGCGCCGGCGGATCAGGTCGGCCTGGGCCTTCTTCTCCGCCTCGATCACCTGATTCAGGATGACCTTCATCTCACCGGGAAGGATGATGTCCTTGACACCCACGCCGCGGACCTCGACGCCGAATGCCGTAGCGCGCTGTTCGAGAGCGTGGCGGATCTCACCGCCCACGGCCTCCTTGTCGGCCAGGAGCGCATCGAGGGTGCGCGTGCCGATCGCCGCCCGCAGGGCGAGTTGCGCCTCGCGGTAGAGCGTCTGGGCGTGGTCGCCGACGATCAGCACCGCACGACGCGCATCGGTCACGCGGTAGGTCGCCGCGAGCGTGAGGCGCAACGTCACCTTGTCGGCGGTCATGATCTCCTGACCCGCCACGTCGAGCGTCTGCTCACGGCCGTCCACCGAGACCGCCCGCAGGCTCCGCCCGCCTTTCCAGTAGGCATAGCGCCCCGGCTCGAGTTCATCGACGAGTTCCCCGTTGCGGAGCAGCAGCGTGCGCGAGGCAGCATCGACCTCGACCACCTCGAGCAAGGCGCGGCCCTGCGCATGATGAAGGATGGTGTCCAGCCGCGGGTGATCGAAGCGGCCTTCCCCCGCCTCGATCCGCTCCACCCCGACGCGCTCGGGCGCGTTCCAGTACGCGTGCAGACCGGGGCCGATCACGTCGAGCAGACGCCCCTCGCGCCAGATCAGCGCGCGCTGCGTCTCGCCCAGGTTCAGGACGGTCAACTCCCGCGCCGCGTCCTCGGTGCGTGCGATGACGCTCAGCAGCGGGTGCTCGAACCGCGGCACGGTCAGGCTCACGGCCTCGATCCAGTCGCGTCCGGGCCGGGCCAGGTTCGCCCACAGCCGGTACTCGCCGGGGCCGAGGATGGCCCGGAAGTCGCCGCGGCGGAAGAGCAGGCCGCGCTCGTGTTGTTTGATGTAGATCTTCAGCATGTCGTTGCTCACTGGGATCGTGAACGAGGGATCCATCGGCGTGCGCGCACGTTCACCCGCGCGCACCGTCAAACAAACTGACAATGCGAGCCGGGTGCGTGCAGATCACCCGACCGCCCGACGCGGCGTGCGGGGATGCGGCGGGCCGTCGCGCACGGGGGCGCGACACCGAACCGATCCACAAAGCCGCTGCGCCGGCGCCCCTGCCCCTCCGCGGACCCCGCACCACGCGGTTCTGGATCCACACGAGGCCGCTCCGACGAGGAGCAGGGGCCCGCGGCCGGTATGTCGTCATCGCCCCCCGACTCACCGTTTCGCCGGGCCTTTCGGCCCGATGGGCTTCACAGGCCCTCTGGCTGACCAAGCGGGACTCGAACCCGCAACAGGCACCTTGCAACGATGCTGCTCTATCCAGTTGAGCCATTGGTCCCACCCGCTCGGCGGCGTGCTGAACCGAGGTTGGGAACGGGCGCGCGGTACCACCACACGGGGCCGCACGCTCCGCCTCTCGACCAACACCGACCGGGGAGTCTGTTCCATCCGCGCCGGACTCCACGAGCCGCGGCGGGATGAGCCTTCGCGAGATGTGCTCTACGGAGCCATCGCCGAGGCTTGCATGTGTTTCATCGTGATCTCCTGATGCTGTTGCATTGCGTGTTGCTTCCAAAACGAAAAAGCCCCGGGGTGCGCCCCGGGGCCTCGTGATGCGTGATTCATGCGAATCGCGTACGAGTCAACGGCCCGGTGGCCCTGCTTCTGAATAACCGTTCATCGATGCGGGTCCGAACCCGGTTCGCTTGGCCCCGTCCACGAGATACCGACCCGTACGGGCAATGGACGGAGTCAGCCAACCCGACCAAGAGACCGCACGGTCCGAAAGGCCGTGCTCGCGTCGAGTCTGGTTGGGGAAGGTGTTCTGTCTCATCGGTCTTGGGTCTTGATGGATCATGGTGTATGGCGTGCTGGGTTGTAACGCACAACCCGACAGTTTGTTACACTCGCGGCGACATAATTCTTCCGTAAGCAAGCACACGTTACTCATGTTTCATGATCAGTCAAGAGGCGATTGAAATTTTCTATCACATGAGAATGAGTGTCATCCGGCCGTCACGAAGGACCTCCACATCATCAACCGCTTTGTGACATCATCGTGACATGTCTCGATCGGCTCATCGGGCGGGTGTGCGCAGGTCCAAGACCCATGTCTGTCCCACTCGCCAGTACGGCTCCGTGCCGGCATGTCCCGCTGACCGCCATGCCCGCATCGGTTACAGTGGTTCATGCACACCACACTCCGATCTCGCCGCGGTCTCATCCCGGCGCTCATCCCGTTCGGCTTGCTTCTGGCGGGCTCGGCCTGTACGCCTGATCCGACGCCTCCCCCGGTGGTGACACCGTCTCGGAGCGTCGGAGGACCACCCTCCGATGCCGTCGTTCTCTATTCCGGCGGCGACCTCGCCGCCTGGTCGGACATGAAGGGCGGTCCCGCACCGTGGATGAGCGAGGACGGCGTGATGATCGTCAGACCGAGATCGGGCAACCTCCGCACCCGCGAGACCTTCGGCGACTGCCAGATTCACCTGGAGTTCAAGATGCCCTCACCCGCCAAGGGACAAGGGCAGGACCGCGGCAACAGCGGCGTGTACGTTCAGGCCCGCTATGAAGTGCAGGTGCTCGACTCGTACGAGAGCGAGACCTACCCGGATGGTCAATGCGGAGCGATCTACAAAAAGCACCCGCCACTTGTGAACGCGAGCCTCCCGCCGGGAGAGTGGCAGACCTACGACATCATCTTCCGGGCCGCACGGTTCGACGACTCGGGGAAAAAGACCGCCGACGCGATGCTCACGGTTTTTCACAACGGCGTGCTGATACAGGATCACGCGAAGGTGGACGCGCCGACCGGAGCATCCGGACACGATGAAAACCCATCTCCCGGCCCGATCATGCTGCAGGACCATGACCACCCGGTAGCCTACCGGAACATCTGGGTGCGGCGATTGTGAGAGAGTGAGAGACCCGGACCCGATCGATCACTCGCCCATCGCTTCGATGATCGCGCGTCGGCGGGCCGCACGGGCTGAAGCGCTCTGCTCATCCGAGATCTTCCGGGCGTCATCGGCCTCGATCTGCTCCCTCCGGCGGCGGGACTCCTCGGCCTCGGCGCGGGCTCGGGCCTCTTCGGCCTCGCGCTGTGCGCGTGCGGCCTCCGAACGCGCTCGTGCGGACCGCGCGGATTCGATGGACTTGTCCACCACGTCGAGCACGATGCCCGCTTTCCACGATTCGAGGGAAGGAACCGGTGACATGGTGTGGGCCATGAGGATCACGTCGGCCCGCAACACGAACAACTCCAGGCAAAGACGGCACTCTTCGCCCAAAATCGCGCGGGGCCCGCGAATCTTGCGCGACGCTCTCATCGCCCTGACGCGGTCAGGCTGGTCGCCTCGACCCGACCGGGCACGAAACGTACTCCAAGCAATCGAACGGTGCGCCCATCTTCCAGGCTGATCCGCGCGTCTTCGACCAACGGAGCATTCCCGGACAGCATCCGCGTCCACCGGCCCCCGCCGAGTGCGGACACCACCGACCCGATCGGTACAGGCAATCGTCCGATCCTCCCTCCTTCGGTCGTGATGCGAAGTGCGCCGGCGTTCGTCACTTCCGCACGCACATCCGCGGCAACAAACCGACGCGTCCCGCCCACCACGACCGTGCATCCGACGGTGCATGAACCGTCATGAAACCGCACCTGCACGCCCTCCACCCCGGCGGGGAGTTTCACACCACGATGGCGGCACCACTCGCCGAGTCTCGTTGCCAGCCACGCGTTCGCGTCCGTCTCGGAGAGAGACACGGACCACTCACCGCCCCGATCTCTCCGGGGCAGGGTGAGCTGCGTAACCACGGCGTTCTCCAGCGACTCTCCCGCCGATGCCGCGGCCATGCCCGCGGGCGGGTCGTACCACGCGGGGCTGCCCGAGGCCGCGATGAACGCCGTGGTGACAGCCAGGATGACCGCGAGCAACACCCCGTACATCAGCCTGCTCAACAGCCGGCGCGACGAAGGCGTCGAGGCGGAGTGCGGGATCGGCTTCGGTGATGCGTGCGGTGCCATGCAAAAGGCCCGGGCCGATGGTCGGCCCGGGCCTCAGGAGGATACCAGGAAAAAGAGTGCGGGTCGAACCGGATCAGCGCTTGCTGAACTGGAAGCGGCGGCGGGCGCCCGCCTGACCGTACTTCTTGCGTTCGACCTTGCGCGAATCTCGGGTCAGGAACCCGGCCTCACGCAGGGCGGCCTCGGTCGTCGGGTCATAATCGCGCAGCGCCCGGGCGATGGCCAGGCGCAGTGCCTGTGCCTGGCCCATGTACCCGCCGCCGCTGATCTTCGCCACAACCTGCAGTTTGTCGTGAAGGTTCGTGGCCTTCAGCGCCGCGGTGGCGTCGACCCGGTCGCGTTCTTCGCTGAAGTACTGGTCAACGCTCTTGACCTTGCCGGTCTTGGTCTCGATGGTGATGCCCGCCTCGCCCGAAGCCGGCTTCATGCGGATGCGGGCGACAGCCGTCTTTCGACGGCCCGTGCCCCACCACCAGCCGCGCTTGTCGCTGGGCTTGGCGGCTCGGAGTTGACGAACAACGGGCTGGGGCGAGGACGGAATACTGGGGACCGAGCCGATGTCGGACAGGCTCAGGTTTGTCAGGTCTGTGGTGTATTTGCTTTCGGCCATGAGTGAATCTCAGGTGGATCGTGGGTTGTTCTGGGTGACGGTGCGTTGATGAGTTGATTGGTTCGCGCGGGCTCCGTTATGGGAGTGGCACTTCCAGTGTGGCCGGATTGTGCTGCGCGAAGGGGTGTTCGGCACCCGTCACGATGTGGAGTTTCTTGAGCATCAGGCGCGACAGACGGTTCTTGGGCATCATCCGGCGCACGGCGTCGGTGATGAGCAGGCCCGGGTTCTTGTCCCGAACCTGGCCGTAGGTCTCGGTCTTCAGGCCGCCGGGGTAACGGGTGTAGCGCTGTTTCAGGCGCTGCTCGGCCTTGCGGCCCGTCATCCGCACGCGCGAGGCGTTGGTGACCACCACGTTGTCGCCCGTATCCACGTGCGGGGTGTATGTCGGACGGTGCTTGCCCATCAGGACATTCGCCACCTCGACCGCCAGTCGGCCCAGGGGAATTCCCGTAGCATCGACGATGTGCCACTCACGCTTGATTTCGCCTTCCTTCGCCAGAAATGTCTGGCGGCGGGGACTGACAACGCCCATCGGAACCTCCATCTCGGCGAAGCGGTACGGGTCGAAACGACTCCGCGCCGCGGCATCGCCGCGATCGTTACGCCGCCTACCGGGCGGGGCGGGCCGGGGCCACATGCAGATGGACCGCTCGGCAGGATTGAGATGTGGTGGCCGAGTTCAAATGCACACCCGGCCGGCTGCAAGGTCGAAGGATAGAAGGAATGAACTCTACAATCAAGATTCAGACATCCGCTTTCGCGGCCAAACTCTCGGTGTCATTCTTGGTGAACAGAACGCGCGATCAAACAAATGTTTGGCTTAGGTACGGATATGACGATCGGGACTTTGCTGTGCTTCGGATGACTTTTTCGATCGACCCCCCTAGCATGTAGGCCCTACTCGTCGAACGGCGGGCGGTATTAGTTCGTTCCCATCCCCGAGGTCGGCCCGGGTGATGACCGGGCCGGATCGTCGGTCATACGCATCAGATTCGAGGTTCACCGTGAAGGTCAAAGCCAGCGTCAAGAAAATGTGCAGTTCGTGCCAGGTGGTCCGTCGCAAGGGCAAACTGCGCGTCATCTGCAAGTCCGATCCGAAGCACAAGCAGGTCCAGGGCTGATTTTCCGGATCGTTTTCCTTCCACACCTCACCCTCCGCAGGAGTCTCCACCAGTGCCCCGCATCGCAGGTATCGACGTTCCCGACAAGAAGAAGATGTTCTTCGCGCTGCAGTACATCCACGGCATCGGGCCGAAGTTCGCGGGCGACATCCTGAACAAGGCCGGCGTGGACCACAACATCCGCGCCAACGAGGTCGAAGAGAAAGCCCTGGCCGAGATCAACGCCATCATCGACGCCGAGTATCTCGTCGAAGGTGCGCTCCGCCGCCAGGTGCAGCAGAACATCCAGCGCCTCCGCGACATCAAGTCCTACCGGGGCGAGCGTCACAAGAAGGGCCTGCCCGTCCGCGGTCAGCGCACCCAGTCCAACGCCCGCACCCGCAAGGGCAAGAAGAAGACCGTCGCCGGCAAGAAGGGCGTCAAGGCCAAGTAATCCAACCGGGATTCGGAGTAAGGCGACCGCCTCGGCGGGCCGCCTCGGTCTCCGCAATCCCGATCCCGAGTCCGGATTTCCATCCCCACCCCCCCGGGTACGACCCACAGGGTCGGACGATCCGAGGAGCACCGAATGTCGAAAAAAGGCAAAGTCCGAAAGAACGTGGTCCGCGGCGTTGTCCACATCAAGGCGACGCAGAATAACACCATCGTCACCATCACCGACACCAACGGCGAGACACTCGCCTGGGACTCGGCCGGCACGATCGGGTTCAAGGGCGCCCGCAAGAGCACGCCCTTCGCCGCGACCCGTGCCGCCGAGCAGTGCGCCGGCAAGGCCCGAAAAATGGGCATGAGCGAGGTCGAGATCAAGATCAAGGGCGCGGGCTCCGGGCGTGAGAGCGCCGTCAACGGCCTCACCGCCGCCGGTCTGCGTATCACCGCCGTCGAAGACCACACGCCAGTTCCGCACAACGGCTGCCGTCCGAAGAAGCGCCGTCGCGTCTGAGTTTGGGCGCCCCGATGATCCGCATCGGGGCCTCACGACCGTCCGCCACCAGCGTCCGCCCCGGAACAGAAGGCTCCCGTTCGCACCTCGGCAGCGAAACGGGCCGTGAATCCGAGAGCGGTCTCACCTGAGCCGGTCCATCCCCGGCTCTGTCCCGCCGAGATCAGGAAGGCACTGCATGTCCACTCGTGTTCGTTGGAGGGGGCTTGAACTCCCCACCCGCGTTGTCACCGACCCTAAGTTCCGCGGCGAGACCTTCGGAAGGTTCTACATCGAGCCGTTCGAGCGCGGCTTCGGAACGACCGTGGGCAACAGCCTGCGTCGGGTGCTCCTTTCTTCTCTCGAAGGCGCGGCGGTCTCGACCATCAAGATCAAGGGCGTCACCCACGAGTTCTCCTCGATGAAGGGCGTCATGGAGGATGTCACGGACATCGTCCTCAACATCAAGCAGCTCATCGTCAAGATGGAGTCCGACGAGCCCAAGACGATGAAACTCGCGGCCCGCGGCCCCGGCGAAGTCACCGCCGACATGATCCAGGCCGACACCGCCATCACCATCCTCAACAAGGACCTCGTGATCGCCACCCTGACCGATGCGGTGGATTTCGAGATGGAACTCCAGGTCACCAAGGGCCGTGGTTACCTGCCCGCCAGCGAGCAGTACGAAGATCAGGAGGAACAGGAGATCGGCCTCATCCACGTCGACGCCCTCTACTCCCCTGTCCAGCGCGTCCGCTACAAAATCGAGGAAACCCGGGTCGGTCAGCGAACCAACTACGACAAACTCACCCTCGAAATCTGGACCAACGGCACCGCGACCCCCGACATGGCCCTCGTCGAGGCCGCCAAGATTTTCCGCAAGCACCTCAACCCGTTCGTCCAGTACTTCGAGATCGGTGAGGACCGCGTGAGCGAGGAGGCCGCGGCCGCCGCGAGCGTCGATGAAGACCTCATCCGCAAACTCAACATGCCAATCTCGGACCTCGAGCTCTCGGTACGGGCGAGCAACTGCCTCGAATCCGCCCGGATCGAGACCGTGGCCCAACTGATCACGCAGAGCGATGCCGAGTTGCTCAAACTCCGCTCCTTCGGGCGTACATCGCTGCGGGAAGTCAAGCGCAAGTTGGCGGACATCGGATTGGACCTGGGCACCCCGCTGCCCGAGGGTTTCCAGGTCGCGCCGGTCCAGTACCCGGCCTGACGGCCTAAGGCCCGTCCGAAGACGGGCGGCAACTGACTTTCGGCGGCCCGCCTTGATCGGCGTGCCGCCTATTATCTAGGCCCGGCTCCGCCGGGTATTCGAGTGGTTCAGGGCCTTGAAAGGGCCGATTCGGAGTGTGCCCCATGCGTCACGGCAGAGCAGGTTACAGGTTGGGTCGGAAAACAGCGCACCGCACATCCACGCTGCGCAACCTCGCGGCGGGGTTGTTCGAGCACGGCCAGATCGTGACGACCATCCCCAAGGCCAAGGCTGTTCAACCTCTGGTCGAGAAGATCATCACCCTCGCCAAGCGTGGCGATCTCGCCGCCCGAAGGCTGGTCATCTCCAAACTCGGAGCCGATCGCCGAGGTTTCGAATGGCTTTACCTCCCCAAGAAACCTACCGAGGCCGAGACTGACCGCATCCAGAAAATCCGCGACCAGCACTCGCAGTTCTTCGAACTCCCTTCATCGGGCGAGGTTGAACTGAACCGCTACGGCGAAGTCCGCAAAAGCCCTCGTCTCGTCAAGCACATCTTTGAGCGTGTGGCTCCCAAGTATGCCGATCGAAGCGGCGGTTATACCCGGATTGTCAAACTGGGCAAATGGCGGATCGGCGACGCCTCCGAACTCGCGCTGCTTCAACTTGTAGGCAACGAGGAGGGTTCCGAGATCGGCGGCAACATCAGCACCCGCCGCCGTATCGCCGACCGTCGCACCGCCAAGTACGCCGAACTGCGGGAGAAGGCTCCCCAGCCCGGGTAATCCTCTGCTCGTATCCCTGTTCTCACTAAACCGCACGCCTGTTCGTGCGGTTTTTTCATCCGGGATGAAACAAATGGCGAAAGACTGGTGTAGAACTTTGCAACCTCGCCGGTCGTACGAGGAGGAGCGTACTATCCTTCCACACCCCAAACGATCGTTCGGGGAGTACGCAAGTCAGTGAGTGCCTCGGTTCGCCTATGTCGGCGAGCGGGCACGGTGAACCGAGTTTTGAGAAGAGGAAACACGTATGAAGACCGCCAACATCGCTTTCGCCTGTATCGCCGCTCTCGCCCTCGTCGGCGGCTGCTCCAGCAGCAAATCCGCCAGCCCCGGCGCGACCTCCGGCTCATGCTCTGAGAAGGCCTCGTGCACCGACAAGTCCTCGACCTGCACCGACAAGAAGGCCGGTAGCATGGGCACGGTCTCCACCGAGAAGAAGGACGGCTGCAGCACCTCCAAGTCCGGTTGCGGCTCCGCCAAGACCGACGGCAACATGGGCGCTGTCTCCACCGAGAAGAAGAGCGGCTGCTGCCCTTCCAAGAAGGACGCGAACATGGGCACCGTCTCCACCGAGAAGAAGTCCTGCCCCGTCTCCGGTAACTAATCCGTCACCGGGCATCACCCCGGGCAATTGAAAAAGGACCGGCTGTGCCGGTCCTTTTTTATTGCGCCAACCGTGCCGCAACAACCGACATCGCTCCGACTACTCTTCTTGCTCGGGGGGATATCTGTGTACCGCGTTCCAGGCCCGGCAGAGGAGAGGTCAGATGAAGATGAAGATGTCCACCATGGCCCTCGCGGCCATCGCCGTGTTCGTACCGCACGCCGCGGCGACCACTGTATTTCGCAGCATCAACGACAACGGTATTTTCACGCCCTTCAACTCCAACACGCCCGCGGGCACAAAGTTCGGTGACGGCGGCTGGCTGAGCGGCTTCCAGCCGGACAACTACGTGCTCACGGGCATCACGCTCGGACTGTGCACCTTCGGCGGGCAGAACCCCGGCACGACCGACCTCGTGTTCACGTTCAACGACGGGGATCCGAGCGGTTTGGTGTTCGGCACCGGCGCGTCGCTCTACAGCACGACGGTGCGGGGCGTGGCGCTGCCGGCGGACGATACGAGCGACCTTCAACTCTTCACCGTGACGATCCCGCTTCCCAACGTGCAGACCGCGGGCGGCTTCAACAACATCGGATTCTCGATCGGGGTTGAAAACTTCGTGTTCGATGGAGCCTTCGGCTTCCAGTGTTCCAGCGCCCTCGGTCAGGCCGTGGGCTTCTACACCAACAACGCGTCGCAGTATTCCGGAGGAGCGTGGAGTTTGTTCAGTTTCGGCCCCGGGGACTTCGGCGTCGCCAACTTCGTCGCCACGATCACGGCCGTGCCGTCGCCGTCCGCGTTGGCCGTGTTCTGCCTTACACTGGTCAGCCGACGTCGCCGCTGAGATCGCGGCCCGGGTGTACTCGTAACAGGAGGTTGGATTGCTCTACTCACTTCTCGGTCTTCTGCACCTGATCCTTTGGCTGATCGCCGCGGTTGAACTGTTCAAGAGCGGACGACCGCTGGGCGAGAAGGTGATCTGGCTGCTGATCATCTTTCTCCTGCCCCTGCTCGGGCTTGTGCTGTATTACCTGATCGGTCGCAAGTAAACATCAGTCCGCGGGGGGGCCGGATGGCTCGTGGAATGTTGCTGCTGATCCTGCTCGCTTCGACCTGCTCCGCCGAACCTCCGTGGGTAGTTTCGTGCCTGCCCGATCTGGGCGATGTCGGCGTGGATCCGGCGCTCTCGGAGATCCGCATCGAGTTTGATCAGGACATGCGTTCAGGGCGGAGCATGTGCGGGGGCGGGCCGACGTTCCCGGTCGTGGTCGGCGATCCCCGATGGGAGTCGCCACGGGTCTTTGTGGCGAACGTGAAACTTGAGTCGGGCCGTGAGTACGGCTTCAGCATCAACTGCCCGAGCGCGCTCAACTTCCGCTCCTCAAAGGGCGAACCCGCGGAAGTGACCCGCATCACCTTCCGCACCGCCGCCGAGGGTGAGACACCCGAACCCTCCCGCCGGCTCACGCCGGGCGACAACTCGCCCGCGATCGATGCGCTGCGTCGGGCCATTGACGAGCGATATTCCTACCGCGACCTTCGAGTCAAAGACTGGGATGCACTCTTCGCAACTCACGAGGGTGACATGATGGCCGCCCGAACACCGGCCGCTTTCGCCCGCGCCGCCGCGAGGCTCCTGGCTCCCGCGCAGGACATCCACATCCGCCTTGCCGTGAACGATCAACTCATTCCAACGCACCGAGCCGGCGCGAAGTGGAACATCAATCCATCGCTGGTCAGGACGCTGGTCCCCGGCTTCGAGCAGCATAACGCGATCGTGGCGACCGGACAGTGGCCCGACGGCGTGGGCTATCTCCAGATCGCCTCATGGCCGGGCGGAGGTGCAGGTGAAGACGACACCCTCGGCCCGGCGCTCGAGGCGATCTCGCGGATGGCCGATTGCAAGGCCATCCTGATCGACGTGCGACAGAACGGTGGAGGGTCAGAACCGTCGGCCCGCCGTATCGCGGGACGGTTCGTGCGCGAAACCACCACCTACTCGCTCAGCAGGCACCGCGACGCCACCTCCCCCGACGCCTGGGGAGAGCCGATCCCACGCCGCATCTCGCCATCCGGCGATCGCTTCGAGGGCCGCGTGGTCGTCCTCATCGGTCGGGGGTGTGTGAGCAGCAACGAATCCTTCATCTTGATGATGAAGCATGGGGCCGGGGCGGTGCTGATCGGCGAGACCACGTACGGCTCATCGGGCAACCCACGCGGCACAACGTTGGGCAACGGCGTGGAGGTATCACTCCCGTCGTGGCAGGACCTGTTCCCCGACGGCACGCTCCTGGAAGGCCGCGGAATCCCACCCGATGTGGCCGCGGGGAACGGCTCGGACTTCAAAGCGGAGGACCCCGTGATCGAAGCCGCGCTTCGGCAGGTCCGAAGGGTCGAATAATGCGAGCTGAACGGGCGGGGTTTACTTCCTCCACCACGTCCGCCCGCCGTAGACGGCGTTGTCGCCCAGATCCTCGGCGATGCGGATGAGTTGATTGTACTTTGCGTTGCGGTCGCTCCGGCAGGGCGCGCCGGTCTTGATCTGGCCGCAGTTGGTGGCCACGGCAAGGTCGGCGATGGTGGCGTCTTCGGTCTCGCCGCTGCGGTGGCTCATTACCGCGGCGTAGCGGCTGCGCATCGCCAGACCCACCGCGTCGAAGGTTTCGCTGAGCGAGCCGATCTGGTTCACCTTGACGAGGATGGCGTTGGCGCACCCTTCATCCAAGCCCCGCTGAAGGAACTTCTTGTTCGTCACGAAGAGATCATCACCCACGAGTTGCACCTTGTCGCCGAGGCGCTGGGTGAGTTTTCTCCACCCTTCCCAGTCGTTCTCGGCCAGACCGTCCTCGATCGAACGGATCGGGTACTTTTTGCACCACCCCGCCCACAGATCGATCATCTCGTCGCTGCCGAGCACCTGCTTGGTGCTCTTGAACATGAGATACCCCTTCTTGCCGGCTTTCTCGGCCTCGTTCCAGCACTCGCTGGTGGCGGGATCGAGCGCGACAAAGATCTGCTCACCCCATTTGTACCCGGCTGAGACCACCGCCTGCTCGATGATCTGCAGGGCTTCTTCGTTGCTCTTGAGGTTGGGAGCGAAACCGCCCTCGTCCCCCACCGCTGTCGAAAGCCCCTTGTCGTGGAGGACCTTCTTCAGCGCGTGGTAGATTTCGACACCCGCACGCAGCCCTTCGCCGAAGGTGTCGAACCCCCAGGGCTGCACCATGAACTCCTGGAAGTCCACGGTGTTGTCGGCGTGTTTGCCCCCGTTGAGAATATTGAGCATCGGCACGGGCATGAC
Source organism: Phycisphaerales bacterium UBA2402 (assembly GCA_002343715.1). Classification (GTDB taxonomy): domain Bacteria; phylum Planctomycetota; class Phycisphaerae; order Phycisphaerales; family UBA1924; genus UBA2402. The sequence goes on from DDSA01000110.1 coordinate 17,854, forward strand.
CTTCGCCCCGCTGCCGCCGAGATACCGGTACAGGGGCAGACCGCTGGCCTCCGCGGCGGCCTTGGCCGTCGCCATGCTCACACCGAGGATGGCGTTGGCTCCCAGCGCCGACTTGTTCGCCGTGCCGTCGAGTTTGAGAAGCAAGGCGTCGATCTCTTCCTGCTTGCGGGCGTCATAGCCCAACAGTTCGGGAGCGATCCGCTCGTTGACGTTCGCCGCGGCTTTCAGGACACCCTTGCCGGCGTACTTCCCCTTGTCGCCGTCGCGGAGTTCGCACGCCTCGTGCTCTCCGGTGGAGGCTCCACTGGGAACCGCCGCGGTGCCGACGAAGCCGGAATCGAGGCGGACATCCACCTCGACGGAGGGGTTGCCGCGGGAATCGAGGATTTGTCGGGCCTTGACGCTGATGATCTCGAAAGACATGGGGACTTCTCCGGGTATGGGGGGGAAGGGTACTCACGCCTACCGTTGGAGGAAGCGATGACGGCCCCCGTATCTTCCAATTCAAGCGCCGATGGTTTCGTTCAACGCACCCAGCGCCTCCGCGCCGACCTGGCCTCCCAGGGCCGGCGTGTGCAGGCCCTGCTGGAGGCCGCGTTCGCGGCGATCTTCTCGCGCGATGCACAGGCCGCGAAGGCCGTCGCCACCCTCGATGACGCGATCGACGCCGTGGATGTTGAACTCGAGAAAGCGTGCGTGCAACTCCTCGCCGACGCGACACGCCAGGGCGCGGAACTCGCCCCCGCGCAACTCCGCGAGGTATTGACCATCGTGAAGGTGAACAACGAACTGGAGCGCGTGGCCGATATCGGGGTCGAACTGGCGGATATGGTGATCGGCGCCAAACTGGGCGGGCTGCCTTTCCCCGACACCTTCCGCGTGATGGCCAACAGCGTGATCGGCATCGTGCGCGATGCCATCACCAGCGTCCACAAGGCCGACCCGTCGCTGGCCAATATTGTGCTCCAGAGTCAGCACGCGGTCAGCGCTTTCAAGGACGCGGTCCTGCGCGACGCGGAGGACAAACTCTCCAAGGGGCTTATGCCCGCGGACTTCGCCTTTGGCCTGCACGAGGTCGCCACGGCCTGCGAGGTCATCGCCGACCACTGCACCAATGTCGCAGAGCAGGTGATCTACCAGACCACCGGCTCGATCGTCAGGCACGCGACCACCGGTTGGGGCAAGGTCGGGGGATAAAGACCGGCGATCACAGCCGGTTCGAGCCGAGCCGGGACATCCCGGGATCGGATCCGAGCTTCACCATCTTGAACGATTCCCGACGGGCCGCATCACTCCACGTTCAGCCCTTCGATGTGTGTTCGCAGTTCGTCCTGGAGTCGGGTTCGCTCGGTGCGGGCCGCCGCGGCATCACGCGAGATTGCTTCCAGACGAGTCTCCTGCGATGAGAGTTTCTCCATGTACCGCCGGTAGAGTTCGGTGGCTTTGTCGATGCTGCCCATGTTCTGCCGCACACGGGTCTGATCGGCGTCGATCTCCGCCCGCTCTTTGTCGAGTTCGGCGATCCGTCGCTCGGCGTCCGCGACCAGGCCGGCGCGTCGCTGCACTTCCTTGAACGCGGCGATCACCGCCTCGGAGATCACGCCCCCGGTCTTGCCATAACTCAACAGTTGAGGCAGGTCGATCGAGGTGAGCGACAGGCCGCTGGTGACGGTGCGTTCCTGTTCAACCGTGAACTCCACGGACTTCCCGGCGGGGGCCTCGACCTCGAAACGGTAGAGATTCTCGGTGGATTCGGATGGTGCGGAGGGCGTGCGCAGTTCCCACCCGGCGTAGCGCGGGAACTCGACAATGATGGTCCGCGCCTTTTCACGCTCCTTGTTGGAGAACGTGAACGTGGTGCCCTCGCGTCGGAGCATGGTGGTTTCGAGCAGACCTTTCACGATCCGCACACGGCGGACCTGCTCCGACGACTGGTCCTTGCGCTGCGCCGAGACCGAGAGATCCACGCTGTAGGCCAGGAGCCGACGATCACCGGGCGGCACGTGCCCGACCTGCGCATCCCCGGCGTACGCCCCGTGGTCAAAGACGCTCACCGGACCCGGCAGAAGTTGCAGGTCCGTCGTGTTTGTTACTTCCACCCCGCGCATGGGGTGCTCGCTCCCGTCCGCCGGGTTGTAGATGCTCACCCGCCGTCCCGTCACGGCCGAGACGATGATCGGCAGCATCGCCGATCGCTGCCGCTCGATGGTCACGGGGTGGTCGAGTTCATACTCAAAGACCTCCCCGGATTCGACAGCCCTGGCCTGCGACTCGGCGGCGTATTTCCCCAGTTCCTCCGAACTGAACCTGCGCGCGGACCTTCCCCGCTCGGCCACTTCCGCGGCATCGAACTGCGGCGCAGCGCTCGGGGGCGGAGCGCCCGGCCCGGCCGCTTCGCCCAACCGCAACATAAACGCCTTGTCGCCGCCCGCAACATCCATGTCGCGCCCCGCGGTCACGATCCCGCCTTGAAAGACCCGGGGCGCCACACCCGGAACCGTCGGCACAGGAATCTCCGGCCGGAAGACGTACAGCGGCTGGTACAGGTCCATCCGAAAACTCACGGGGCGCCCGGAGACCAGCGAGAGTGATACGCCGTTCCAGTCGTCGTCTGTGGTGTTCTCCACAATGGCCCAGCCCTGCAAGGTCATCTGGCCCGCCGCGGGCGTGTCATCATCGGGGAGCACCAGCCGGTAACTCACTTTCCATACCGGCGATTCCTGTACATAAGCGACCACCACCTCGCGTTGCCCCTCGCCCGAGAGCGCGATGTCCACGGACTTCACGCGGTCGGCCCTGTGCTCGGCGAGGGCCGCGAGGGCTCGGCGCAGTTCCGCGGCGAGTTCCTTGTCCAGCAGTTCCACCGAGAGGGCCTGGGTCAGGTTCAAGGACTTGATCCCCGCCTGCGTCAGGATGTTGAGGTATGGAACCTGGATCGGCTGGGTCCCCGGCGGGGTCGCCTGCGGTCGCGTCTCGCCGCCCAGGATCGTTCCGGTCCATGGTCCCTCGGGCATCGTCACCGTCACATTCGCCCCGCGCAGTCGCGCGAGAATCGTGCCCAGCGGCGGCTCGTCGGAGATGTCCACCCCGAAACTCGACAAGCGTTTCGAGAGCGGATCGCGGCTGCCGTAACTCACACCGTCGATGCGGCCGTTCTTCGAGAGGTCGAGAATCACCATCGACTTCAGTATGTCGTTCACCTGGTCGGTGTTGAACCTGAGTTGGACCGTCGCGTCGCCGATTACCGTGCCGCGACGCTCGAAACTCCCGACGCCGCTGCGGTACAGAGTGATCGCCTTGACAGGAAGTTCGGCGGCGCGCGGGGATGGCGCAGGAACAGGCTGGCAGAACGCCGACGATGCGCCGAGCACCAGGGCGAAACAGGCGATGGGAGCAGAACGTGTCATGATGTGTGTTCCTGATACAGATTCGGGTGGATCAATCGTCGATGGGTGTTATCTTCACGTGCCGCAAGAGTTCACTTCTCTCAATGTGTTCGCCCTCGCGAGCATGAAAGCACATTCGTTCCTTTCAGGTGCTTCATCCGACTCGATCACCCTCGCGTGCGAGCTCCGGCAATACGTGAACAATACACGCGCAGGCAGGCCGTCCGGATGTTGTTACCTATCGGTGACACGAGTCCGCCGGCATGATCCGCTGTTGGCCCGCCCGATTTTCGAGAACGCCGACTGTCATTTCTCGATGTGAGCCGCGCAGGCGAGTTCACCCGCCCCGATGACCGTACGTCAATGCCCCGTAGGCCAGCCCATTCCTTTCGCCTACCTTTGCACTTCGAGCCGATTGGTAAGCCTTCAGGAGCGAATAACCGCCCGTATACGCCCGGAGTAGGGGTTTGGAGAATGATCGTGCAGACTCAACGCAGGAAATACTCGTGGACGACCCGGGGACTTGTGATGGCCGCCGGTGTAGGCCCCGGCCTTTTCACGGTCGGCCTCGTCGCTGCTCAGGATTTTCAACCCGCCGATGGCAGTTCTCTGGTTCCCACGGGGACGCCGAAAGCCACTCCCATCGGTCCCGAAGCAGCCCGGCCCGAGGCCTCGCCCCGGCCTGGTGTGGCCCAACCGCAGGAACAAAAGCCGGCCAACGGAACGCCTCTGCCGGATGATGCCCAGGCACCGGCGAATCCCCTCGAAACCTCCGACCCGAACCTCATCACGCTCTCGGCTTTTTCGGAGCCTGTGCAACTCTCGGCCCTGGTGAATCTTGTCGCCGCCACGCTGGGGATCAACGTCACGATCGTGGACAGCCTCGACGGCACGGTGGCCTTCAACGCCGCGGTTCCCGTCAAGAAGTCCGAGTTGCTGAATCTGCTCGATGCACTCCTGGAACAGCACGGCTGGACCATCACACTCGACGACACCATCAACTGGTACACCGTCCGCAAAGTCAGCGATATCCCGGTCAACTTCGATGGGGGCATCGTCACCACGCGGATCTTCTCGACCCCCAACCTCCGCCCCAGCGCGGTGCAGCAGGCGATCGCGGGGCAGTTGGGCGGGGGTGGAGGCGGCGGACAACCCGGCATGCCCGGCGCCGGGGGTACGGGCAAACTCCAGCCCATCGATGAACTGGGCATCATCATTGTCACCGACACGCCCCGAAAACTCGTCGTGATCGGTGATCTGATCTCCAAGATACTCCAGGAGTGGGGTCGTGCCCAGTTTATCCGCCTTGAACTGACTCACGTTGCCGCGCCGACCGCTCGGGATCGCATCCTGCAACTGCTCGGCCAATCCACTCCGGGGGGAGGAGGGGACCCGAATCAGATGGCCCAGTTCCAGGCCCAGCGGGCAGCGATGGCCGCCGCGGGCGGAGGCGGGGCCGGCGGCGGCGCACTCGACAACATCGGCAGCCGGTTGACGGTGGATCCCTTGAGCAACGCGTTGATTTTCCGCGGCCTTCCCGATGAGATCGACCAGGTCAAGAGCATCCTCGCGGTGATCGACATGCCCGGCAAACTCAAGCCCAAGCGGTTCTTCGCCGGGTCCGCCGCCGCCCAGATCGCCGACATGGCCCGCCAGCGCGGCCTGGGCGAGGTCACGACCATCAGCGACCCCAACAGCCAGAATATCAACAACCCGAACTTCGCGGGCCAACCTCAGTTCAACAACAACAGGGCCGCCTTCGGCACGGTCGGCGGTACGGGCAACTCGCTCGTCGGCGGGCCTGTGATGGTTGTCGATGAGGCCAACGGGCAGATCATCTATTACGGCACCGACGAGCAGCAGGACCAACTCGCTCTGCTGATCGAGCAACTCGATACCGGCTCCGAGCGGATCGTGATCCGCGAGTACAAACTCAAGAACAGCGATGCCGTGGACGTCACCGACGTGATCAACGGCCTGCTCTACAACCAAACGCCGGTCGGGTCCTCTGACCTCCTCGGAGATTCCTCGGGGTTCGGTGGCGACGGGTTCGGGTCATTCGGCAATCCCGGCGGTTTCGGGGGCACCGGGCTGAGCAACCGGGGAGGGTTCGGCGGCAGCCGCTTCCAGAACGATGCGAACCGCGCCCGGCGGAGCGGCGGCTCGTTCGCCAATATCAATAACAACCCGGCCGTGCCGGGAAGTGCCCCAATCGGCCTTTCCGACGGACTTGAAATCGACGCCCGTAACGCGTTCGTGATCGCCGACACCAAGAACAATCAGATTCTTGTGAAGGCGCCCGCCGGAGCGCAGAAGGATTTCGCCAAACTGATCGAGCGCCTCGACCTCCGCCGCCCGCAGGTCTACCTCGAATGCAAGATCATCGCCGTGTCGATGAGCGACGACATGCGCCTGGCCGTCGAAACGCAGCTCATTAACGCCGCCGGGCTTGGCGGGTTGGTGCAGACCAACTTCGGCCTGACCACCGCCGGCGCCGGCATCACCGACCGCCGCAACCCCGTCGCGGGCCTTCAGGGCCTGACCGCGGCATTGCTCGAGAACAAGTACGTGCCGATCGTCATCAATGCGCTGCAGACAAAGACCGATGCCCGCATCCTCTCGTCGCCATCGCTGCTGGTGGACGATAACGAAGAAGCGACCATCGCCACCGTCGATCAGGAGCCGTACACCACCACGCAGACCAGCGTGGGGAACAACAACCTCACCGGCTTCGGCGGCTACGCCGAGGCCGGCACCACGCTGCTCATCAAGCCGCACATCAGCGAAGACGGGTACATCCGACTTCAATACAAAGCCGAACTCTCGAGTTTCACCGGGGTTGGTACCAACGGCAGCCCCCCGCCCAAGCAGACCAATACCGTCGAGTCCGACAACATCACCGTCCCCGGCGACAGCACGGTGATCGTCGGCGGCATCAACATCGACACCAAGCGCAAGACCAAGATCCAGGTGCCCCTCCTGGGAGATATCCCGTATATCGGCCACCTCTTCATGGACTACAACCGCACGGGCCGGACCACCACGCTCTACATCTTCGTCACGCCGCGCATACTCCGCGAACCCAACTTCGCCGACCTGCGCCTGCTCACGATGGGGCCGCAGGCCGCCTCGCGCCTGGCCCCGGACGTGCCCCCGCTCACCGCCACCGCCATCGACATCAACCTCGTCTCGCTCGAGAACCTCAACTCGGTGAGGACGCCCCCCCCGGCCGCGCCGCTCTTCCCGCTCCGCGAGAAGAACCCGGAGTCCGCGCCGCCGTCCCCTGAATCAAAGAAGCCCTCGAACCCGGCGGGCGAAGCACCGCCCCAAGACTCGCAGCGTTGAACAAGATCACACCTCCCATGGCCATCGCCCGCAAGCCAAACGCCGCGCTCGCACGGAAATCCGATGTCAACGGCGCCCCCGCGCCGGGCGAGTTGGCGCGCCTCTCACAGCTCTTCGGCCAACTCCCGCTGTCGCCCGAGCAGATCCGCCAGTTCCCGTTGATCGAGGGGTCGGACGAGGAACCGTGGGATGTGCTGCTCTCCATGCTCGCGCTCGACGAGCATCGAGCACTCGAGTTGCTCAGCCAGCGCACGGGGCTGGCCTTCATCCCCGAGCCCAGGGGCACCGAGTCCGCGACCCGCTTCTACGAGGTGATCCCCGCCGAGGTGGCCCGCCGCCACTCGTGCGCCGGCCTCGAATCGGACGGGGTCTCGATGACCATCGCCACGTCGCAGCCTATGCAGCCAGCGACGTTCACCATGCTCGAGGACCTGCTCAACTCGCCCGTTCGGCTTGTCCTCTCACCCCGCGCGGGCGTGGCCAACCTCATCAACCGGGGCTACGAGCAGAAGCAGGACCTCGTCACCGAGATCATCGAGGAAATGCCCCTGGACGAGCGGGCCATCGCCGCCGCCGCGGGCAGCGCGGGCCAGTCCACCGACCTGCTCCAACTCGCCCGGCAGACGCCGGTGATCCGCCTGGTGAACATGATCCTTTTCGAGGCGCTCCGCCGCCGGGCCAGCGACATCCACGTCCACCCGATGGAGACGAAACTGGTCATTCGGTTCCGCATCGACGGGATGCTGGTGGACGCCTTCAGCCCGCCCCTCTCGCTCGCGCCCGCCATCTCCTCGCGCATGAAGGTGATGACCGAACTCGACATCGCCAACCGCCACACCCCGCAGGACGGCCACACCAGTGTCCGCGTCGGCTCTCGCAAGGTGGATATCCGATTCTCGTGCATCCCCACGGTCTACGGCGAGCGGCTGGTGCTGCGCCTGCTTGACCAGGCCTCCACGCAGCTCTCCCTCGACGAGATCGGCATGACCCGGGCCATGCAGGCCCAACTGCTCGACCTCGTGGAGCGGCCCACCGGCATCATCCTCGTCACCGGCCCCACCGGAAGCGGCAAGACCACGACGCTCTACGCCGCGCTCTCGCGGATCGACCGCAGCAGCCGCAACGTCATGACCATCGAGGACCCGGTGGAATACCACCTCGACGGCATCAGCCAGATGCAGGTGAACGTGAAGCGTGGCGTGACCTTCGCCGCGGGCCTTCGCAGCCTGCTCCGGCAGGACCCCGACGTGATCCTCGTGGGCGAGATCCGCGACAGCGAGACGGCCCAGCTCGCCATCCAGGCCTCGCTCACGGGCCACCTGGTGCTGGCCACGCTGCACACCAACGACGCTCCCAGCGCCATCCCGCGGCTGGTGGACATCGGGATCGAGCCGTACCTGGTCACGTCGTCGCTCCTGGCCTGCCTGGCGCAACGACTCATGCGACGGATCTGCCAGACCTGCGAGGGGGCCGGTCAGGCGAAGGACGGCTCGGGCCGCTGCGAGACGTGCTACGGCACGGGCTACAAGGGACGCCTGGCCGTCTACGAAATCATGACGATGGACGATGAACTGCGGGCCTTGACCGCCAACCGGGCCGACGCCGTGGCGCTCTACGAGAAAGCCAAGGCCAAGGGGTTCAAGCCCATGCGCGAGGACGCCCTCGAAAAAGCCCGGCTCGGCCTGACCGACGAGGCGGAGATCTACCGCGTCCTGCACTGACCGAGCCTTTGACCTTACTACGCGCTCTTGAGTTGCCCGATGAAGGCGTTGGCCTCGTCGATGCTCGCGTTCATGTCCTTGATGAGGCGTTCCACATCCGCCGAGACCTGCCCCGCTGTGCCCTCGAGGCTCGCGATCGCGCGTGCGTTGAGGTTGTGCTTGAGGAACATGACCTGGTCCTTGAACGTGGCCAGCACGGGCTGCATCTTCGCCTCGGCGTTCTTCATGCTCGCCAGCAGCCTCGCGTACTGCTCCTTGGTCTCCGCCAGTTGCGCCTGCGAGGCCGCCTTCAGGCTCGGGGTGGTGTACTCGCCGATCTCCCGCTGCCACTCGGCGAAGAGTTTGCCCGAGACCTGCTCGACATCGGCGATCCGTGACGAAACCGCCTTCGCGGATTTCACGCTCGCCTCGTACTCGGCGTTCAACTTCCTGTACTTTGCTTCCAGATCGCCCCCATCGGCCTTCGTCACCGCCAGAAACTCGTCGAGCGCGGAGGCGAACTGCTCCTTCGCCACGGTCTGCGCGTTGCGAGCATCCTCCACGCGCGCGACCATCTGCTCGCGCTTGGGGATGCCCATGTATTCCTTGGCCGCGATCACAGCGGACCCGCAGCCCGTGAGGAATGGCGCACACCCCAGAGCCGCCGCCACGAACACAGAGAGCGAACATTTCATGCCGATGAATCTCCTGACCGCGCCGGGCGCGGGCGTGGAAGGATTGTACTTCCCCCGGATCGTCCGGCGATGGTCCGAGGCGGTTCGGCGTTCCATGCTGTTCAAGATCGTCCCGCCGATCAGGGACCGATGGAGTCCGGCAGGCTCAGGTCCGGCACCCCGCGGAAGGCGATCCCCCCGCTCGCCCGCTTCCGGGCCTCGTGCATGGCCCCGGTATAGACCGTCATCGGGCCGTGGCTTGCATCGAGTTCATCGATCAGTTGCGAGAGTCTTTCCCGCTGCTGTTCCTCGGGGAAGAGCGGACCCGTCACGCTCGACCGGGGCAACAGTTCGCTCAGCGTGACACTTACAAAGTTCGGGGTTCGATCCGGGCACCTCGCCCACAGGTCCCGCAGGACCGCCGCGAGCGTGATGGTGTCCTGCTTCCCTCCCGGAAGTGTCGCGGCGGTATGAAAGGTGCGGTTGCGTTCATCGTGCTCCTCGGCGCTGCCCCAGGGCCCGCGTTTCTGCCCAGCGAAGCCGACGGAGAGGCTCAGTCGCTGGGCGAAATAGTCCAGGTGCCTCATCCTCGCCGCGGCCTTGTGCAACAGTCGCACGGCGACCGCGTAGGCCTCGGGGCGGGTGCGGCAGTCGGGCGGAAGAACATGCTGGTGCCCGATGCTGCGGCGTTGAGTCGGACGCTGATCTGTTTCTTCGCCTCGCAGCCAGCGGTGCCAATAGCGGCCCATCACGCCGCCCCAGGCCCGTTCGAGGTCCGCCTCGCTCGCGGCGTACAGGTCTCTCACATCGCCGATGCCCGCGCGGCGGAGGCGGAGGTCCATCTGCCTGCCGATGCCGGGGATGTCGATGAGATTGAGGTGGATGAGCCGCTCGGGCAGGTCGCCGGTCTCGAGCACCACCAGGCCGTCGGGTTTCTGCAACTCGGTGGCGAGTTTGGCGAGAAAGCGGTTGGGCGCGATGCCGATGGAGCATCGCAGGCACTCCCCGGCGCGCTCCGCGATGGAGGCCTTCACCCGCTCCGCGAGGGCGCGGGCTTCGTGCGGCTCACGCTCGCCCCTCGCCAGGCGGCACGACATCTCATCCACGCTGAGCACCTGCTCCACGGGCAGGCACGAGTCCACCGCGGCGATGATGCGGTGGTGCATCTCGATGTACTCGCGGAAGCGAGACTTGACAAAGACGATCTCGGGGCACAAGGCTCGGGCCTCGCCGACGCGCGTCCCCGTGCGTACGCCGAATCGCTTGGCCTCGTAACTCGCGGCGAGGCAGCAACCGCCATCGGCCATGACGGGGGTGACGGCGATGGGACGTCCCCGCAGTTCCGGGTTCAGTTGCTGCTCAACACTAGCGAAATAGGAGTTCAGGTCCACATAGAGCGACCGCAGCGGCTGCTTCTGGGGGGGAAGTGAACTGGGTTTGGGGATCGGCTCGGACACGACACTCCATGATGAATCAATGATCCTCACCCCGAGCCGCCTCGGCCTCGAGCGCGGCCCTTCCGATATCCGTCCCGGCAATCAACCGTTTCCACTTTTCCTGTTCCGACGCCTTGGCGGGATCCACGCTCTTCCATTTCTGGTACAGGTCATAATACAAACTCCACGCCTGAAAGACCGGCATCGGGGGATCACCGCCGGGCTGGTCGGGCTGATGAAGCGACAGGACATCCTTGAGTTGCTGATCCGCCTCGCGCTCGGCGTCCGTGAACCGGCCCTGTTGAATCAGGCACGTGGTCAGCACGCCCCGGCTCCGCAGTGATTCATCGCAGACCCCGCCGTGCCGATCGAGGGCCGCCTCGATGTTGCGACGCATCAACTCGGTGCAGCGGTCGAGCCGACCGGCCTGCACCAGGAGCATCGCGACGTTGAGCCGGTCCTTGATCTGCTCGGGGTGGTTCCAGGACAGGACCCGTTCCTGTGCTTCGAGCATGGACTCCGCCGTGGCCACGGCCTCGTCCATCTTGCCCCGCCGCAGCAAGAGCACGGCCAGGTTGGTCTGCGTGTCGAGTGTGTTCGGGTGATCGGGACCGTACACCCGGTTCCGCCGCTCGAAGCACTCCCGGGTGATCCGCTCGGCTTCGTCGAGCCGGCCCTGGGACTCGAGCGAGAACCCGTAGTTGGCCATCGCCATCAGGGCGTTGTCATCATCGGGCTTCATCGTCCGCACGGACCGCTCGTAGGCCTCCTTGTACAGATCATGGCATTCGGGCGCGGGGTGGAGGGCGTTGGCCAGTTGCATGCAAAGATAGATGGACGATGCCGCGTCCGGGCCGTGCGTGCGGCGCGAATCGGCGAGCGCCGCGCGGAGCATCCCCACGCTCTGGGCCCCCATGCCGCGGAGTTCCATGCACCGCGCGATGCCGCCGATCCGCGTGAGGGCGTTCTCCGACAACGGGCCGTGGATCCGCTTCTCGATGTCGAGCGCCCTCTCCATATGCCCTTGCGCCGTTTCGTACTCGCCCAGCGCCGCGTACGCCCGGCCCAGGTCGGCGTGGATAAAGGCCCGGACCCGCTCGGACTTCACATCACCACGCTCCACCTTCGCCGCGGCGCTGTCCAACGCCTCACGGACGGTGGGCTGGCGGCCGCGTGCATTCTCCGGCGATCCCGCGGCGAGCAGGTCCCCGAGAAACGCCAGGGCCTGGCGGGTCGACTCGGCCTCGGTCTGCGCCTGATCCCGGGCCAACCCCGCCGCCCGCGCCTGCCACGCCGTGCCGAGAAGTCCGGCGCTCAGCGTCACGAAGACCGCCGCCACACCCCCCACCAATCCCTTGTTCCGCCGTGCAAACTTCGTCGCCTGATACCACGTCGTCGCGGGCCTGGCCCCGATCGGTTCATCGCGGAGGTACCGACGCACATCCTCGGCCAGTGCCGATGCGGAGGGATAGCGTCGCTCCCGATCCTTCTCGATAGCCTTGGCCGCGATGGTTTCGAGGTCGCCCCGCAGCGAGCGGTCGAGCGTGCCCAGGTGGCTCGGCTCATCGTCGATGATTCGTCGGACCCCTTCGTACACCGAACATTTGGAGAGGTCCATCGGCAATCGCCCCGACAGCAACTCGTACAGGATCACGCCGAGCGAATAGACATCGGCCCGAAGGTCGATCGCCTCGGCCTCGCCCCGCGCCTGCTCGGGGCTCATGTACGAAAGCGTGCCGATGACCTGCCCGCTGGCCGTCGCCGATGGACCCGCGGTGCGGGCGGCATCATCCGCCAGACGGGCCACCCCGAAGTCAAGCACCTTGACGCGCCCCCCACCGTCAACGAGAATGTTCGCGGGTTTGAGGTCGCGGTGGATCACGCCCCGCTCGTGGGCGTGGGCAGCGGCATCGCAGACCTGCACGAAGAGTTCCAGCCGCCGGCGCACCGACGGACGCACGGACTTGACGTACGCGCTCAGCGGACGCCCATCGACCAGTTCCATGATGATGAACGGGACCGCCCCGCCGGGACCACTCTCGTCCAGACCTGTCTCGTACACCTGGGCGATATTGGGGTGCGAGAGTCTCGCCAGCGCTGTTGCCTCGTGCCGGAACCTCCGCAGCGTCCCGGCGGACAAGACCCCGGCGCGGACCACCTTGAGCGCAACCCTCCGCCGCGGCGAGTCCTGTTCGGCCTCGTAGACGACCCCCATCCCCCCGCTGCCCAGCGTTCGCAGCAGTCTGTACCGGCCGCCGGCGAATGGTCTGCCGCCGGGGGCGATATCACCCGTCGCCAGGCCCGGTGCCGCAGGCCGCATCGCCTCGGGTACGGGCGAGACTTCAAGAAACCCGCTCTCATCTTCGTGATGCTCCAGAAGCGACAGCACCTCCGCCGCCAGCACGGCATCACCGCCGCAGCGTGAATCAACCAGCGCTGCACGCTTCTCCACCGAAACCGCGGCGGCCTCCAGAAAGATGCCGCGGATCCGCTCCTGCCGCGTCGTGTCGATCGAAGGCTCCATTTCCTCACACCCCATCACGCGCCCTCCATCCGGGAGAGTTCACGCCGAAGAAAGGCTTTGGCGTACATCCAATCGCTCTTCACGGTCGCCTCCGACACGCCCAGCGCCCTGGAGGTCTCCTCGACCCCCAGCCCGCCGAAGTACCGCAGCAGCACGACCTCGGCCTGGCGGCCATCGCGGCGTTCAAGGCGTGACAGGGCTTCACTGAGTTGCAGGACATCCACGGCACCATCCGCGGGCGAGGGGGTGGGGTCGGGCATGTGCGCTTCCGCGAACTCCATCTCTTCGCGCTGTCGGTCGCCGCCGCGCTTCGCGGCACGATGATGACGCGCGTGGTCCACGAGAATCCGGCGCATCGCCGTCGCCGCGGCGAAGAAAAAGGGCTTGCGCCCCTCCCACACCACACCCCCGCCGCCGATCAGACGCAGGTACGCCTCGTGAACCAGGGCGGTGGGCTGGAGCGTGTGCCCAGCCGGCTCTCGCGCCAGATGCGCCGCGGCGAGGCGGCGCAGTTCCTCGTAGACCAAAGGCAGCAACGCCTCGGTGGCCCGGATATCCCCCGATCCCGCCCGCTCGATCAGCCGCGTCACTTCCTGTTCGTTCGGATCAGTCATGTGCGTGCTTTGTCAATCTGCCCGGGTGATCTGCGGCCTGTTCCCGCCAGAGATCATGCCCTCGCAAGACGAGTTTCCCCTCACCTGATTCTTGGCGTGCATATCACGGGGCGTAGCCTTGTTCTCGGAAGCGTATTTTGCAATGAGTTTCGTGTGGCGTGGGCAGTGAAACACACGGTCCGGCCCGCTACGTGAAAGGATGTAAAACGATCATTCAGGACTCTCTACTGTTCGTGGAACGAATACTTCACACGTAGTCCATCGGGCTCAGCTTGGTGATTGGTCATAAGTTCGCTATGCTCCTCCTGTGGTCTTCCTGTCATGGAACATCCTCCACGGCGGCGGGCCGGAGCGCATCCCGGAGATCGCTCTCTTTCTCGTTCGGCACGCGCCCGATGTGGTGGTGTTGTCGGAGTTTCGCGCCGCGCGGGGCGGGCAGATCCGGGGAGTTCTCGCGGATCACGGGTTGATCCATCAGGCCGCAAGTCACGGGCCGGACCGGGCCAACGGCGTGCTGATCGCGGCCCGGGAGCCGATCCGTCCCACTGGGGTGCAGGGGCGGCCCGATGGCCGCTTCCTCGATGCGTACCTGCCCGAGTCTGACCTGCACATCACGGGCGTCCATGTTCCCGATGATTCGGACCCCGGAGGCAAAGCGTTCCACTGGCAGCGACTGGTGGGGTTGGGGCACGAGCGACTCGGGCAGCACGCGGTCATCATCGGCGATCTGAACACGGGCCGCCGCGGGCAGGACGCGGCCTCGGGGTGCTTCGCGTGCGAGGCGCTGATGGGGACGCTGGCAAGCCTGGGGTGGGTGGACGCCTGGCGGCATTTGAACCCGGGCGTGCGCGAGGCGACGTGGGTGGCGCCGTGGGGCGAGGGGCGACGAATCGACGCGGCGTGGCTCTCACCGTCGTTGGCGGAGCGTCTGGAGAGCGCGACGCACCTGCATGAAGCCCGGGAGAAGCGCGTGTCGGACCACTCGGCGCTGCTGGTCCGCCTCTCGCCGGAAGGTGCGGCGGATCAAAATGGGGAGATTTCTCGCGGAATTCCACGCTCCGCGGAAGAAACCGGCAAAAAAACGCCGGAATTGTGAGATTTTTTGACGTGTGGACTTGCGAAACGGCGGGAGACCCGGTATAACCATGCTTTCCCAAGTAGAAAACGCTCGTTTTCCTGGGAGATAGCCTCGATTGGAGAATCACATGGCGAAGAAGAACGGTAAGGCCGCCAAAGCCGCGACCCCCAAGCCCCCCAAACTGACCGCCTCCGGCAAGCCCCGCAAGAAGAGCGAACTCTTCGGCATTCTCGCCGAGCACGTCCCCGGCGTGAGCAAGAAGCAGGTCGCCGGCGTCTTCGAGGCACTCGGCAAGGTCATCGCCGTCGACCTGGCCAAGCCCAGCCCCGACAAGCCCAAGGTCTTCGTGGTCCCCGGCATGATGAAGATCAGCGCCATCCACAAGCCCGCCACCAAGGCCACCCAGAAGGCCAACCCCTTCAAGCCAGGTGAGATGATGACCGTCAAGGCCAAGCCCGCCCGCACCGTCGTCAAAGTTCGCCCTCTCAAGGCGCTGAAGGAAATGGTCTGATCCGACCTTGCGGCGGATGCGCATCGCGCTCCGCTTCTGTTTGATTTGAACCGAACCGACGACACCCTCCCGTAGCGCGGGAGGGTGTTCTTTTTCCTCTCCGCGACCGCTTGCCCACTGTTCGGGCACCCCCTGATTCGGGCAACCATACAGTCAGGCCGATTTTCGCCCCGAGCGTGTGGCCGAAGCCACATTCGCAGAGGGCGGCGGCTCACGCCCATCATGGCGATGGCCGAAGAGGCGGGGTGAAGTGAAACAAGGAGTGTTCGATGAGCAGCAAGCGTTTACTAACGCTGATGGGTGTGGCGGGAGCCGCGTGCGGCGCGGCCTGGGGGCAGGAGCCGGTCCCGGCGGGCACACCGGTGCGTGAACTGGTGTGGAACGGGACCGAGGCCGTGGAAGTGCCCCGGGGATACGGCGAGCGTGCCGCAACGGTCTATGACACGGAGACCGGGGCGGCATGCGCCGCCTACATCGCCAACTCGAACATCCTGGAGGATGTGAGTTTCGGGCCTGTCGGCCCGTGGGCGACCACGACGAACAATGTGCTCCGGTCCATCCGCGTACCTCTCGCCAACAGCGGCACAAGCCTCATCAGTTACGATCTTCGTGTGACCATCTGGGACACGGCCTCGTTCTCCAACAACCCGATGGTCACCGCGGGACAGACGCCTCTGTTCCGGCAGACGTTCGTCATCAACAACCTCGGTAACGGGCTGTACAACCTGACCAGCAACCTGGTTGCGCCCTACCCGACGTTGCCGGACAATCAGGTCTACATCCAGATGGAGTTCTTCGCCCGGGGCACCACCACGCTCCTTCCCATCACGACGGGCAACCCCTCGCGCACGTGGGGTCTGAACCGCCTGACCACCGGCCCGGGATCGACGGCCGAGGCCTGGGGGCTTGACATCAACAACAACGGGATTTTTGAAGGGGGGGCGCTGGGCACGACCGACCACCGCCGCACGGCCTTTACCACGGGGGCATGCACCGGGCAGACGGTGACGCTGCCCTTCATCCTCACCGGCGATGTACCCGTGACACCGCCGACCAGCACCGACCTTGGCACACTGGGTGATGCACTCAGCCGGACGGATGCGCACACCGCGGGCCAGGTGCGGTGGTATCGCTTCAACCTCCCCACCGACGTCACCGATGCGCTGCGGACGTACCTCGACATCACTACCTTGAACTCGGGGATGGCCAACACGGCGATGGCCCTCTTCGGTTCGGACGGGAACATCGTCTGGCAGGATGAGAACAGCGGCCCCGATGAACTGGCGCAACTCACCTTCGGCATCGGCCGGCGTGCCGGCGACGGCAACGGTGCCCAGTTCGACGGCTACGACGGAGAACTCTTCGCCACCAACACCTACTACCTCGCGGTGGCGGAAGGCGGAACTCGCTTCAGCGATGCCTTCATCGTCACGCCCGTCTCGCCGGGAACCGCCGGTTCCGTGTCACTCACCATCCGCAGCAACGTGGTGAGCAACGCGCTCGCGCCGTCGGTCGCGCCCGACAACGCCGCGGATCTGGGCCAACTCGTCGCGCCCGGCGCGCAAGGCCCGAACGTGCTGCCGGGGCAGAAGAACGTGCTCTGGTACCGGTTCGAGGTCTGCCGCGCGGTGGACGGCTCATCGCCCGAGTCCTTCCTCGATATCGACTTTGCACGCTGCGATCCGACGGGTGATGCGGACCAGATCGCCTTCCTCTTCGATGCGGCGGGGAACCTTCGCCACACGAGCGATGACGACGGGCCGGGTCTCTTCCCGCAGATGTCCTTCGGCGATGCCGGTCCTCGTGGACCATACCAGGCCAACGGCGAGCCTTTCACCGGGGCAACCTCGCCCGGGATCGAACTCGGAACGTACTACCTGGGCGTCGGGCACTACCTCGTTCGTCCGTTGGAGAGCGCCGCAACGAACGGGCGATTCCACATCCGCCCGCTGGGCGGCGACGACCTGAACATCGCCGTGGATTTCTACGTCGGCAACGCGGACTGCGGCTCATCATGCCCGGCGTGCCCGGCGGACTTCGACAACAGCGGCGGCGTCGACGGCTCCGATGTCGAGGCCTTCTACCGCACATGGGAAACGGGAGAGACCTGCGGCGACACCAACCAGGACGGCAGCGTGGACGGCTCCGATGTGGAGACGTTCTTCACGCTCTGGGAAGCCGGCGGCTGCTGAACCCAGAAGCACCAGAACGAGCGTAGTATGAACTTCAGATTCAACCCCGCGCCCGGCGCGGGGTTGTTTTCTAATGAGACGCCGCTACCTCGGCACGAGGCGGATACGGGTCGAGGCGAAGTTCCGGCCCCGGCGGTATTCGACCTCCACCTCTTCGCCGACACCGAACCCGCTCAAGACGCGGACGAGTTCTGCGATGTCGCGCACCGCACGCCCACCGATGCTGGTGATGATGTCGCCCTTGCGCAGCGAGGTGGCGGGGTCGAGCATGTGCCGCGCGTTCCGCGCGACCGACGCCACCACCGGCCCCTCGCCCGATCCCGCATCGACCTCGATCCCCAAACTGGCCGAGCCGGACTTGATGACCTCGGGCACCGGTGGCAGGCCCCTCAGCCATGCTCGATAGTTGCGGTTCACATTCGCGATCGGTAGGTCCAGCACAGCCACGATCGACTCGACCCCGGTGGGGTCGGCCGCGAAGTTCTCCGTGTAATGTTCGTACCACGCCTTCAGTTTGCCCTGATCGTGCAGGTACAGGAAGAACGTGCGGGCCTGTGCGTAGTTGGCGAGGGGACGCCGTCCGGAGAACTGGAGCGGGGTCATCGCCGCGAGTTTCTCGATAGGCTGGAGGTTCTTGACCCGTTCCATGCGCTGGGCCATGTTTGTCCGCCAACTGGTCGCGGGGCGGACCTTGCCCCCCTCGAGGTCGTAATCCTCGGCGAGGCTGCACAAACCCTCCATGATCCAGATGGGGTGGGCCTGGCCGCGGCGGGTGCAGTCCCTCCAGTGCAGAACGTGCAGGAACTCGTGCCGCAGCGTGGGGCCGATGTCCATGCTCACCAGTTGCTTGGCATCATGCTCGTACGCCCCGCCGATCATGCTGCTTCCCTGCACCGCCGCTTCGCCATAGACCGATGCGGCCCATCGCATGAAGTCGGACCGGGTCGGCAGCACAACCATCACCCACGCATCATCCTTCACCTTCTCGGGGTTGAGGATCTCCGGGAAGAGTTCCGCCCGCGCCCAGTCGGCGATGCGGGTCATCTCTTCGCGGGCTTCCTTCAGGGCCTTCTCGTTGAACGCCGATCGGAAGCAGAGCCGGAGCCGATCATCGCGTGCATCGGTGTAGTCTCGCCCCTTGAATTGCGCCGCAGCGCGTTGCACGAGGAAGTCTCGCTGGGCGTCGAGGATCTCGCCCCAATGGTCCAGGATGGCCCTGAACTTGGGATGATCCCGGGCCGGGGCCAGGGTCGGATCGGCCTCGAGTTGCCGCCTGTCGCAGAAGCCCAGTTCGATGGCCTTGGCGATCCATTCCGCCGCGCCCTCCGGGTCGTTCTGCATCGCGCGGCAGCACGCGAGGTTGTAGGGGGCGATGAAACTGTCGGGCCGTGCTTCCAGTTGCTTGCGGAGCAGCGCCTCGGCCCTCGCATAGTCCTTCTGATGAAAGGCCTCCAGCGCCCGGCGAGAGATTTCCTCTGGAGTATCCGCGGCCGGTGACGCCCAGCACGTTGGGGCGGGCACGAGACCCGCGTACGACACAGCGACAGAGAAAAGCGCGATGCGCAACGCGCCCGCCCATCCGGTCACGCGGCATCGACGGGGCGTCATGGCTTCACCCCGGGACGATTGGGAGCACCGGACTCAAAGAGTTCGCGGAGAGCCTGGGGGTACGCCTCTGTTTCGCAGGCAAAGACTCTCGCGGCGAGGGTGTCGGGCGTGTCGCCGGGCAGCACGGGGCACCGGCGTTGAAGCAGGATGCGGCCACGATCGAACTCATCATCGCAGAGATGCACGGTGCAACCGCTCTCGGTCTCTCCCGCCCGCAGCACCGCCTCGTGAACATGATGCCCGTACATGCCCGGGCCGCCGAACTTGGGGAGCAGGGCGGGGTGGATGTTCACCACCCGCCCAGCGTACGCCGGCGGGATCTGGAAGAGTTTGAGGTATCCGGCGAGGATGACCCAGTCGATGCCGCACTCTCGAAGCAGGGCGGCGTTGTCGCCGCGGGGTATCACACCCTGAATCACCATCGTCCGAAGACCCCGGGCGCGCGCCCGCTCGGCTCCGGCGCACTGCCGGCTCGCCACGACAAGTTTGATGGTCGCGCGCAGCCGCCCGGCCAGGATCTCATCGTGCAGGTTGAGCAACGTCCGTCCGCCGCCGGAGAGATACACCGCCAATCGCGGTACCCCGCCGCTCGCGTCTCCACCGCCGACCGATGGTTCGCTGGGGATCATGGGAACGCCCGTCAGAATGAGGCGAGCGCCTCGGTCACGTCCTTCTTGATCGTGAACAGTTTGGTAAGGGCCGAAACTTTCATCACGCCGTACAACTCGTCGGACAGGCCGCAGATGATCAGTCTGCCCTTGTTCGCATCGCACGACTTCTTGGTGTTCACGAGCGTGCCGATGCCGCTCGAACCCATGAGCAGCACGTCCTTCATGTCGATGATGACCTTCCACCCCGACAGGGGCGCGACCTTTTCGATGTCGGACTTCAGCGGCGCGGCCTCAAAGTCGCCGATCTTCTGGCAGCGCACGTGCGCGACCAGGATGCCGTTGGCAAGATGGGTGGCGAGATTGGCGTTGTCGATCATCGGCGTAGGGTAGCGCGTGAGAGTCGCCCGTCAGACCGTCGGCGGACCCCGGAAGGGGATCGCGTGGCCCGCTCCGTCCACCGCGACCATCGTCATCTCGGCGCTCGTCACCGCCACGGTCTGACCGGTGTTGAACCGCTCGGCCTCCACCTCGATTAGCACAGTGACGCTCTTGGTGCCCATCCGAGTGGTGGCGGCAAAGAGAGTCACGATATCGCCGACATGGACAGGGGCCTTGAAGTCCACCCGGTCCATCGCGGCGGTCACCCAGCGATGCGAGCCGTGCCGGCGTGCCTCGACAAAACCGGCCTGATCGATATAACTGAGGATGACGCCGCCGAAGACGGTGCCGTACTGGTTGGTGTCGCGGGGCATGGTGACGATGCGGAGAGCGAGCCTCCGCTCGGGCGAGGGATCGGGCATGAGCGACCGTATGCCACGGGCGAGGCATTCAGACTTGGGCCGTGCCTCGAAAAACCCGCTCCGCCGGGCCGGTCAGCCGCAGCCCATCTCGCCCCCACTCAACACGCACCACTCCGCCCAGGAGATCAACCCGGGCACGCCTCGCGGCGAACCCCAGCCTCGCCGCGGCGGCAAC
>DDSA01000064.1 GCA_002343715.1 Phycisphaerales bacterium UBA2402
TACCGGCACCGCCGCCGCCGCCGCCGCCAGTTGGCTGACCACCACCGCCCCTACCCGGCTGTGTCGGGATCGCGCCTCCGCCACCACGAGATGAACCGCCCCCTTGGGAAGCCCCACCATTCGTTGGCGCTGTCGCGTCGGTTGGTGAACCGGGAGATGATGTCGAATCCGAAGTCTCCGTGGTCTCGGGCGGTATCGGCACGCGATCGATCGCGGCGACTCGTCTCGCCGTGGCACGCGTACGACCGTCGTCGGATGTGCTCACGACGGAAATGCGAAGCGCGTGAGGAAGTCCATCCGTATCTGAATCCCAGGAGTCGAACCAGTTGGTGCCGTCGTACGCCTGCACATTGAACGCCAGCGCGCCCGGAGAAAACGGGGTTGCGATCCCGCCGGCGTCCTGGTACTCATCGTGGGCAACATCGATGCGACGCCAGAGCGCTTCGCCGGATTCGGCAGGCGCAATGCGGTACTGAACTTCGTACACACCGCCCTCGGCGCCTTCTTCCGCCTCGTTTCGGATCGGGCGGGTTGAGCGGATGAGGAGCAGCAGATCGTCTCGTTCGACTCCCTGCATCCCTCCGTTAAGGATCCGCACACGGGTGGCCGAAAGGTCCGAATCACGGATCAGGCTGAGCGCATCAAGTTGAATCCGAAGCGCGGCGCCTTCGGCCCGGGCGAAAGCCTGCTGGTGCGCGAGCGAGGTGTTGCGTGCGCGGAACATCTGCCACAACGCCTGGGCGGTGGCCCCGGCGATCAACACCCCGATCAGCGACGCGACGATCAACTCAACCAGCGTGAAGCCGCGGCCGCGGGGCAAAGGAATGGAAAGTTGCTTCATCATTGAAGTCGATCCACAACCTCCGGGGGCCTTCGTTCCGGATCCGGCTCTTCGCCGCGTCGCGGGGCGATACGGGTCTCGACCGTGGCGCTCTGTGGCCTTCCTCCGGCGAACCACGTGACCGTGGCCGAAACCAGGTACGCGTCACCCGTATCGCCGCCTGAGATGTCGATTTTGTAACGGAACGACTCGAAAGGAGGATCGCACGCGCCTTCAGTCGGAAACCGAGAGGCGTACGAATCCGGACCCCGAGAGAGCACGAGATTCAGTTGCTCATCGATCAGCATCGCGGCGGCCTGGTACTGCTCGCCGGCGTGCTGCTCCGAGATCGCACGGCCCGCCATACCGACCATGACGGCCAGCGTGATGCCCAGGAGCACCACCGCGATAACGATGTCGGCGAGCATCATGCCCCGCCGAACCCGGCAGGTGCAGAGGGGGCGCTTCACCACGGCTCCTCCCCCTTTCCGGCAGCATCGAGGTCGATCGATCCGTCCGTTATTCGCACCGATGCCGGCGTGATGACGGCTCTCGAAGCGCCCGCCGCGAGCGATACCCGCCACGATTCCCGCTTTGACTGATCCGCAAGGACGATCGATAAAGATGGACGCCGGAGCGCGCCCGCGAACTCCACCCGGAACCGTTCCGGATTCAGATCCATCCCATCGGTCTCGGCGGATTCAACGAAACTCGCCCTGAGTTCCGCATCGGGTGCGAGCGGATCGGATCGCCACTCCGCGGTAACCCCGCGGCGGGTGAGCATGCGCAGGCGTGCCTGGCCCGCGTCATACTCGATGGCGACGGGTTGATTGGTCAGGCTGTCGCGCCGGGCCGCGATCGAGAGCAACTCGGCAACGGCCTGGGCATCGGCCCGTGTCTGTCGTCCCGTCAGTGTGGCCAGTCGGGGGGCCACGGCGGCGGCGAGAATCCCCAGGAGCACCAGGACGACGATCACTTCAACGATTGAAAAACCGCGCGGCCTCTTGCAGGTAGGACGCACGCCGCCGTCGAAGCGATCCAAGTTGGAAACCGCACCGATCACCATTACTTCCTGCCGTTCACCACATCGGCGGCCTCTCCTTCACCACCGGGCTGCCCATCGGAGCCGTAACTCACAATGTCAAAGTCCACGTTGACCTGTCCCGGGACCACAAGGATGAACAGGTTGCCCCAGGGGTCCAGCAGCGCATCCGTCGACTGGACATAGGGCCCCTTCCAGGCCCCTTCGTCGATGTTGCTCGGTCGTTCCGTAAGGATCGTGATGGGCGACCCCTCGGGCGGCGCTCCACAATCCGCGATGAAAAGGCTGACGGCTGTGGCGAGAGAACTGGCGTTGGTTTTCGCTACGGCCTGCTTGGACTGGCCCACCCGGCTCAGAAGGCGGGGCGCGATGACCGCGGCGATCACGCCGAGTATGACGACGATGACGATGACCTCGATAATCGTGAAGGCGCGGCGGGCAGTCCGTTCGGCGCGCCTGGTGTGATGCTTCATCATCGACTCCTTGCTTAGAACGATCCTCGGGCAAGCACCCCACGCGAACGCGGAGGCGGCGGACCGGGATGAGGGTCTGTGTGTACGCATGAAAGTTCGGTCGTGTTACGCGGACATCGCCGCGTCCTGAACCTGCAACAGGGCCAGCAGAATGGCCATGACGACAAAGCCCACCACGCACGCCAGGCCGACGACCAGCACCGGGGGCAGGGCGGTGGTGAAGAGTTTGACGCTCTGCTCGGTGCGTTCCTCGAAAGCCCGGGCAGCCTGCGAGAGCATCTGGTCCAGCCGCCCCGAGCGCTCGCCGAGATTCACGATCTGCACCAGCATGGGGGGGAAGTAGCCGCTGCGTTCCATCGGCTCGGCGATGGTCTTGCCCGCCGCGACCTGCTCGGCCACATCATCGATCACGCCCTCCATGGCGCGGTTCCCCAGCGTGCCCCGGGTGACGCGAAGCGCGGAGAGGATGGGGATGCCCGCGCCGGTCAATGTGCCCAGGGTGCGTGTGAAGCGGGCGACCGCGACATCTCGCAGCAGACGACCCAGCAACGGGAGCCGCAGCAGCGCGGTATCGACGCGCAGACGCCCCTCGGGCGTGGCGTAGTACTTGCGGAACGTGAGGACGCCGATCGTGACCGCGATCAATGTCACGGCCCAGCCGGGTATCAGCCCCCACCACATACCGCCGAAAAACTCCCCCGCGCCTTTCACGACCTGTGTCGGCCAGGGGAGTGTGGTGGCCTGCCCCGCCAGTTGCTTGAGGATATTGGGCACGATAAAGGTGATCACGACGATGACCGCAACAACCACGAGCAGGCAGATGATGAACGGGTACAGGATGGCCCCGACGATCGACCTGCGGAGTTTCAGGTCCTTGTCCAGCAGTTCCGCCGCCTGCCCGAGCACCTCGGCCAACTGTCCGGACACTTCACCGGCGCGAACCAGATTGACCGTGAGTTCACCGAATGTCCGCGACCAGGGGAGCATGGCATCGGCCAGACTTTTCCCGTGTTCCACCTCCCCGATCACAGATTCCAGCATCTCCTTCTGCCGGAGCGTGCGGCCCTGTTTCGTCATGGTGCGCAGCGCCTGCACCAGCGGAAGCCCGGCGGAGAGTGCCGTGGCCAACTCGCGGATGAAAGCCGCGGTCTCGGCCCTCGACATCGCCCTCGGCGACCACGCGGTCGTGCGGATCAAGTCGGCCCCTTGGGCCGGGGTAGACAGGGTTGGAACACTGACACCCATCGGTTCAACCGATGTCGGCGTCTCGCCCCGACGCATCAGTTCACGCACCGCGGCGGCTCGGTCGGGTGCCTCGATGGTCGCTGCGGCTGGGGTCGTGATCGTTCTATAAAGAAAGGTGGCCATGTGATGTGCGCCGTACGCCGCTGCGTTACGCCGCGGCCTCCGCTTCGTCAGCGTCCTGCGTCGCGCGAAGCACTTCATCCACAGTGGTCAAACCGCTCGCGGCCTTCATAACGCCGTCCCGGCGCATGGTCTGGTATTCGGGGCCGACCAGTTTGATCAGATCCATCGTACCCGCCCGCTTCGACATGGCCTGGCGCAGCGCGCTGTTGGTCAGCATGAGTTCAAAGAACCCGACCCGACCCCTCATCCCTTTGCCGGAGCACTTTTCGCACCCGGCCCCCTTCCACGCCATGCCGCCCTCGAAGAGCGCTTTCTCCGAAGCGGTGAGGCGATGGCGATACACCTCGGGCAATGGCTCGGGTGTCTTGCACGACTGACACATCCGACGACCCAGACGCTGGGCCAGCACCCCTTCGAGCACGCTGGCAAGCAGGAACGGCTCAACCCCCATGTCGATCAAACGGCCGACCGCGCTGGCGGCGTTGTTGGTGTGAAGCGTGGAAAAAAGCAAGTGGCCCGTGAGCGCGGCCCGGACGCTGATCTCGGCGGTCTCGAAGTCGCGGATCTCGCCCACCATGATCACATCCGGGTCCTGGCGCAGGATGCTGCGAAGCCCGTCGGCAAACCCCAAACCCCGCTTGGGATTCACGGGGATCTGATTCACCCCGGCGAGTTCATACTCCACCGGATCCTCGATCGTGATGATCTTGAGCGTTGGATCGTACAACTTCGTGAGCGCGGCGTAGAGGGTCGTTGTCTTGCCGCTGCCCGTCGGCCCGGTGACCAGAGCCATGCCGTGGGGCAGATCGATCAGTTTCTGCATCGAATCGCGGTCGCGTTGACGCATGCCCAGCGTCGCCAGGTCAAGGGTGATGGCCTCCTTGTCCAGGATGCGCATCACGACGCTCTCGCCGTAGAGCGTGGGCACGGTGCTGACGCGGATGTCGATCTTGCGCCCCTCGAACCGCAGCGAGATGTGGCCGTCCTGCGGGGCGTACCTCTCGGCGATGTTCATGCCCGCCATGATCTTCACGCGGCTGGTGATCGCGGGCTGCAACTGCTTCGGCGGCGGCTCCTGCTCCACCAGCACCCCGTCGATGCGGTACTTGACCGCGAGTTTCTTCTCGAACGGCTCGACGTGCACGTCGCTCGCCCTCGCCCGGATGGCCTCCAGGATGATGAGGTTCACCAGATTGATCAGCGACGGCTGCTCCGCCATCCGGTGCAGGTCGTCGGCCTCGATCGCTTCGAGATTGCTGACGAGTTCCTCATCGCCGCCTCCCCCCAGGCGTGCCGCCATCTGCGCGGCGGTGATGCCGTACAACTCACGCATCAGTTCGGCGAAAATCTCCCTCGACACCGCCACCCGCCGGATCGCCCGGCCGGCGCACACCGCGACCTCATCGCCCGCGACGAAATCCTCGGCGTCCATCATCGCGACCAACAGCCGACCGCCGCTCTCACGCCCCCCCTCGAAGCCGTATGGAATCGCTCGAAGCCGCACAGCCTGTTCGGCTGGAAGAAGGGCCGCCGCCGCTGAATCGGACCCCGGCTTCTGCGTGAGCGGCGCAATCGGCTGTGCTGGGCGAGCCGCTGCGTCGGTGTGGTCACTTTCGGCATTCATGCGGGGGATCGCGTCCTGCGTTGGTTCGAGCGTGGTGGTCACTGGTCGGTCTGCTCCTCTTCGTCTAGATCGGGCATGAAGTCGGCCATGGGATTCATCGGCGCGGACTTCTTCTCGGGGAGTCGGTTCTTCTGAGCCGGAGTCAGGATGTCGGTAAGTTTGGCGAGGGCCTTGTCATCGAGGTCCTTGCGGGCGTCGCGAGCCTGTTTCACAGGGTCATCGGGGCCTGCGCCGCCCATGAAACCCTCCATCATCACCATCATGGAACCGCCGGACTTATCCTCTTTCTCTTCGGTCGCCCTTGCCCAGCGACTATTGATCGGCGCGAGGTCCCGCTGATACGACTCGCGCAGGGCGGACACGGACTCCTTCTGCTCGGGAGTCAGGTCCGCGAACTTGAGCGCCGCATCCAGACTTTTCGCGGTGTGCGATGGGCGATAGACCCTCGGAAAACTCCGACGCTGTACTTCCGCCTCAAACTTTGCTCGCCCTTCTTCGGGCATCAACCCTGCCAGTTGGCGGGCGTAGACACGGTTGGTGTCGCGTACTTCCTTCGCGCCTTCGTACATGCTTTTCATCATCCCCTGGATTTTCTGCATGTCGAACATGGCTCCCCCCTCGAGAACATCCTTCTGGGCATCTTTGGCCTGCCGCTCGAAGTTCTGGAGCATTCTGTCCACATCCAACTCATATCGCTCCAACGTCTCATCGAACTCCGTATTGCCCGCGGGCCTCGTCCCGGTTCGTTCGACCACCGCGATCAGATCCACCGCGGCCCCGCTCACGAATCCGAATCGCATCGCCTGCTCCCGGCGGCGGTAGCGCTCAACGCTGGGCCACTTCTCCACCTGATCAGGGGTCAGGATGGATTTCAGATCATCGAAGAATCCTTTTTCAAGCCCTTCAAACTTGGTCGCCATCTCCCGGCTGATCGCGGGCATGTCCTTCTGATAGACCCCGAAACCCTCGTCCCGCGCCTTCTCGGCCAAGGCCTCCATTTTCGACTGAAACTCCTTCATCGCCGCCCGCGTCGCGGTCTGGTTGCCCTCCAGGAGCGTCATCGCTGTTTCCTTCTGCTCTTTATCAAGCCCCAGCAGTTTCGCGTACGCATCCAGGCCCCGCTTGGTGATGGTGTCCTGCATCATGGAATCCATGCCGCCCATCCCCATCCCGAACTGTGCCTGGGACGGATGAACCGCGAGCAGATACACCGACACCCCGATGCAAGCGAGGAGCCGACCAATCGTCTTCGTGATGACACGGACGTTCATGCAGAAACCACCCTTTCGAATGCGTGGCACCCCTTTGATACGCTGAAACCGACCCCAGCGTATCACGCCGGAAGAGGCCGGGTTCCCGAGGATGTATCGGAAAGGGAAGGGGATTCTTGCTTTTGCTACTCGGTGCGCCGAACGCAGACAAGCAACAAGCGCCGCCTCGAGCCAGGATGCTCCGTCACATTCACCCGGGCAGATCCATTCCCCGCGTCCTACCGATTCTCGCGGATCATCATCATCCGCTGGCCGCCCAACATTTCCGGCTCTTCGCCCTCGAATGTCTTGGGGAGTTTCTCTTTTTGATCTGGACGAAGCGTTGAGCGGAGTCGGCTCGCGTACTTCTCATCGAGTTCACGCCGCGACTTTCGGGCATCCTTCAGGGCTTGCGGCTCATCACCATTGGACATGAAAATCGCCGCACCCCCGGAGGACATTCCCCCGGCGTTGCCGGATTTTTCGTGCTCCTCGACCGCCGCGGCCCAGGCGGCGTTTACCGGCCCGATTTCCCGGGTGTACGCCTGCTTCATCGATGCAATCTCCTCACGCTGCGAGGCATCGAGATCGCTGAGGTGAAGGGCCGCATCGAGTTCCTTGGCGGTGCGGGACTCCCGATACACACGCGGGAAGCACGCCTTGCGGTACGCAGACTTGAACGCCTCGCGTTCTCCGTCGGGCAAGAGCCCTTCGATCTTGCGCGCGTTCTGCTGATTCACATCGCAGATCTTGCGGCCCGCCTCACGGGATTCGGCCATCTGCTTCTCCAGTTTTTCAAGGTCGATCGGCTTGCCCGGCTCGAAGACGGGAGTCTCTCCACGGGCCGCTTCGCGGGCAACGAGTTGCTGGTCCAACTCGACCTCGTACGAATCAAGCACCTGCCCAACGCTCCTGGCGGGTTCACCTTTGAGCGACAGCATACCGACGACTTCGATCAGGTCCACACTCTCCCCGCTCATCTGCCCCTGACGAAGACCGACCTCTCGCCGTCTTGCCCGCTCTACCCGTGGCCACCTTTCCTCCTGCGCGGCGCTGTCGAGCAGACTTTTCAAATCCGAAAAAAACTCCTTCTCGAGCTTCGTGGTTGCTTCGCGGTTTTCCTTCTGAATCGCCGGCATCCGCTCCATGAAAACCGAGTGATCGCCGGAATCGTCCGCGGCCCGACGCACTTCGTCGAGCGCCTCACGCATGGCTTTTTGTCTCGCGGCGTACGCCGCGGCGTAGCCGCCGTGCATGGTCATGGCCGCTTCCCGCTGCTCCGGGCTGAGGCCAAGCATCTCGGTGTACTTCTCAACCGCACGCTTGGAGATCTGGCCGGATCCACCGAACCCGCCCGGCCCGATCCGCGAGGACACCATGATCTCCTGACCCGCGGCCTCGGGGCAAGAGACACCGCCCGCGCCCGCCCAGAGCAACGCCATCATCAGCGTGGATGTCAACGAATTTCGGCGACAAACGCACGAACGCCACGAGTTTGGTGACTTCAGCATGATGCACCTGAAAAAAACCCGCGGCACGGAACTTGCCGGGGGAAAGCCTCACACCGCCACGCCCCGCGGCATCGCGGAGAACGGAGTGTGCTTCTTGCTTGATGCCCTTCCGGGGCTTTTCCGTCGGCTCTCAGACAATCTCAGGTGCGGTCACGGCGCATGCGCTGCTGGTCACCCCGTCCGTCGCCTCCACGCCCGGGGCGCGCCGGGCCATCCTCGCCCTCCTCATCGCGTGGCGGGAGTCGCTTGGCCTGTTCCTCGTTCAGAATTTTCCTGAGTGAATCGAGGGTTTTCCGGTCCAACTCCCTCTTGTCTCGCCGCGCATCCGAAGCCGGCCCTTCCTGCCTCCAGCCCCGCTGCATCATGTCCTGGATATTGAAGTTCGCCTCCGCTTCTTCCGTCGCCGCGGCGATCTTGGCTGAGGCCGTGTTCACATCCTTCTCGAACGTGGTTCGAAGGCGTGAGATTTCCTCGGTCTGCTCGGGAGTCAAATCCTTGAATCCCACCGCCGCCTCGATCGCACGCGATGCGTAGGTCCGCCGGTACGCATCCGGGAAACTCTCCTTTTTGAACTCCGCAGTGAAGGTTGATCGCTTCTCTTCGGGCAGCACGTCGAGAATTTGCTTCTCGTAACGGCGGTTCACATCACGAACACGAACTCCGGCCTGGCGTCCCTTCTCGACCATTTCCTGCGCCCGGGCCGCGTCTCCGTTGCGGAACATCTCCATCATGTTCTGCATCGCTCCCTCATAGACCTCGTTGCGCTTGGCCAGTTCGCGGTCCAGATCCTCCTCGTACGTGGCGAGAATCGGCGTAATCGAGGCCATGACCGAGTCATCGAACTTCTGCCGTTCGACAAGTTCGATCAGATCGACCCGCTCGCCGCTCACCCGGCCCCAGCGAAGAGTCGCCGAACGACGGGCGGCCCGCTCCACGGAGGGCCACTTCTCCAGTTGCTGCGGGGTCAGCACCGACTTCAGATCGTTCATGAACCCATCGTCAAGTTCCTTGCGCTCCGCCCGGAACTTGGTCATCTGGTCCCTCATTTTCGTCCACACCTCGGGATCGCCCCCGTCACGGAACTCGTCCCGGACTCGCTCTCCGGCTTCGCGCATGGCACGCTGAGCCGCGGCCGCCTGTTGGGCGTACCCCTCGAGCAATGCACCGGCCTGATCTTTTTGATCTTTCGTCATACCCAGAATCTTCGCGAACTGATCCACCTGCCGAGTGTTTATCGCCGGCATCATGCCGCCATCCCGTCCACCTCCAAAACCACGGCCGCCAGGCTGAGCATGAGCGGTACCGACGGTGGTCAAGAGTGTGGCGGCGGTCAGCGCGAGTACTGACAATATCCGAACGCGAGAGTGACGCATGTTTTCCCCTGGCTGGGTGTACGAGATCGGTCAATCGGCAGAATCCGCACTGCCGAATCCTTTCATCGACGAACGTTTGTCAGGCTCATCGATTGCTATTGCTCGATCCTTCGAGCCGAACTCCTACGCATGTTTTTCCGATGCGTTACGTGGTGGCTCCTGCCGAACTATGGTAGTTTGATCGAACCGATATCCACGACGACCCCACCCGGACCGTACCAATCCACACCGAGCGTGGTCGCGTTCAGGCTGGTCAGCACCAGACAGTTCCGTCCTTGACGGGTGGCATACTCAAGGTCGCCCGGGCTTGGACCGGCGTATTCCGAGTTTTTCTCCCGCTGTGCGTGAAAATGGTAATGCGCCAGCGAGAGATCTCCCGCGGCGATCATCTCCTCACTCGCTACAAACTTGTCATCACCGAGGCGATGCACCGGACGCGGCGGATAAAGCATCGCCACGGGAAACTCTCCCCCACCTTCGGAAGAACGACTCAACAACAGACCGCCATACTCCGTGGTCGTGTCGGCCCGATCCGATTTCGATTGAGCGAACATGGCCCGGACAATATCGGGATTTCTGACAGCCTCATCGATGACCAGGATCGAGAGAACATCACCCCAACTCAGTTCTGCGGCGCGGCGTTCGAAAAGTTCACTCTGTCGCGGGCCATCGGTCGGCCCATCACCGAAAGATCGGCGGGCTGTTGTTCGACCCGACAAACGCCCTGCCAACTCACTGAGCAACTCCTCGCGTGTCGCCCGGATCCAATCCG
Source organism: Phycisphaerales bacterium UBA2402 (assembly GCA_002343715.1). GTDB lineage: Bacteria > Planctomycetota > Phycisphaerae > Phycisphaerales > UBA1924 > UBA2402. The sequence continues at coordinate 10,234 of DDSA01000064.1, forward strand.
GCCTGTGCCGAGCCGCCCAACGGATCGGCTCTGCATGCCGGAGACGAAGTTCACCCGGCCTGGTCGGTGTCATGGCAACCGCACCCGCCGCCTGTCCCCACCACGCGGCGTTCTCCTTTTTCGCGGGGTCACGCAGAGAAGCCGCCCAGTTCAGTTCCTCTCCAGTCATGGGCATGGCTCGGAGGTCTCTACGAGAGTCCATCACAGCCGCCACCACGGCATCGGATGAACGGCTCGAGCCCGACGCTTCGAGCATCGCGCCACGAACCGACCCGCTGGGATCAATCCTTGCCAGCACGTCCCAGGCGTCCGCCCTGCAACGCTTCGTCCAATCAAGGCCCGACGCCGATTCGCCTCTGGGCGGATCCAGAAAGACGCCGAAGGCGATCTCTTCCACGGATTTCCCGCCGCCGAGTCGCTCCAATGCCTTGCGTTCCGCACGATCCGATTCTGCGATACCCGGTGTAGCCCGGGAATAACTGCGAATAATTGATGGAATGAACTCGGTCCACCCCTTCTCCGAGGCGGTTTCACAGATCACAACAACCACTTCGCGAGCCGGCTCCCTGGGCAGCAGCAACCTCGCCATCTCCTTGGAATCCGACACCACTTGCGGATCGGGATCATGGAGCAACGCGTATACCACCGCGGCTCTCACCCGCGCCGGTTCAACCGCGTTCCACGCGATGTCCTTGTAGGCGCCCTGCGGGTTGATGCGCGCGGCCCCGGGCGCGGTTCGTTGAGCCGAGATGTAGTCCACCGCGGCGATCCGAACGCTGACGGCTTCTCTGCGGTCCCGAACCACTCCCACGGGGTTATTCTCAACCCGATCCGACGTGCTGCAGCCGCACATCATCAGGAACAACTCAAGGACGACGAGTGTGAAAAGTACACGTTGATTCATCGGCCGAGAGTGTATTCAACCGGGCTGCAAGACCCTTCCCTATCATTCGAACGCATGCCGCAGCCGATTCCATCCTCCACCGCCGGTGCCCCAACGCTCGAAGAGCGGGTGGAACGCGTCATCAGCCTCATCCGGCCAGCGGTGCAGGCCGATGGCGGAGATGTCGAACTCATCGGCATTACACCTGACGGTACCGCGCGCATCCGACTCCACGGCGCTTGTGTCGGTTGCCCTTCAAGTGCCGTGACACTGCAGGTCGGCATCGAGCGCAACCTCAAAAACCACGTTCCCGAAATCAAGCGCGTCGAGGCAGTCACCTGAAGAGTTGTTTCGCTTCTCTTTGACTCGCCTCGTCTCCGTGGAAGTCCCATCCGACGAAACTCCCACCGACGTGGGTGCATGGGTAGGACTTGAGTTTTCCACCTTCAGTTCACGTCCCATACACAGAATTCTCTCTGTTTTCGTATTATGTTCGGCATCTCGACCGGGGGTGTTTGGAGAATCTCTCTTCCATCAACCGATAGGCGATGGTATAACTATGTTGGTGGAAAGCCGTCTTGGACCGGGTGGTTCGGTTCGGACATCAGGGTGGTGGAGCGTCACCCGTGGCATATGACGCCCAGGATGGGAGTTGGCGATGTTGGTCATCACACGGCGGGAAGGTGAGGAGGTCGTCATCGGCGACCCGAAGAATCCACTCGGCATCGTTCGCATCGCCGCGGTCAAGGGTGATCGTGTTCGCGTGGCTTTCGACTTCCCACGTGAAGTTGAGATTAATCGGCGCGAGATCGCCGACCAGATCATCCAGCAGGCGCCGGAAATCGTGGGAACGATCAAGCCCAATATCGCTGCGGCCCAGTAAGGCCGGACGAACCGCCATCGGGTACTTACTCGATTTTGCCGCCGCTCATATCATAAATCCAGCCGTCGCCGTCCCGCTTCCATGAGAGGATTTCTTCGGGTTTGAAAAACAACCGGAGTTCACGCTCGGCCGCTTCGGGGCTGTCGCTGCCGTGGATCAGGTTGAAACTGTTGGAGACACCGAAATCGCCGCGGATCGTTCCCGGGTTGGCCTTGCTGCCGAACGTCGCGCCCATCATGTTCCGGGCGATGGTGATCGCCCCGTTGCCCCGCAACGCCAGCACCAGCACCGGCGAACTCGTCATGAACCGCACCAGGCCGTCGTAGAACCCCTTGCCCTTGTGCGATTCGTAGTGCGTCTCGGCCAGTTGCCGGCTGATCTGCATCAACTTGCAACCGACCACCTGCAGGCCCTTCTCTTCGAAGCGGCTGAGAATGCGCCCCATCAGGCCGCGCTGCACGGCATCGGGCTTGAGAATGATCAACGTCGTTTCCATGGTCTTGTTTTCCTTTAAAAATGTGGGCGAAAGAGTAGGTCGGCCCTCGCGGACGCGGCCAAATGACCCGCGAAAACCGATCGAACAACGCCCGCGGATCGTCTCCGGGTTCCCGCCACGTACCATTCCTTGATGACCACTACCAACCCCACCGCCGCCCGCACCGAAAAAGACACGATGGGCGAGATGCACGTACCCGCCCACGCCCTGTACGGCGCCAGCACGCAGCGGGCCGTCCTCAACTTCCCCGTCAGCGGCCGCCCGGTTCCCTTCGGGATCATCGCGGCCTACGCGGCCATCAAAAGCGCCTGCGCCCGCGTGAACCAGCAACTGGGAAGGTTGGATGCGGAACGGACAAAGGCCATTATCGCCGCGTGCGAAACCATCACCACGGGCATGAAGACACACGGCGGCTGGGAAGCACACTTTCCGGTGGACATTTTCCAGACCGGCAGCGGCACCAGCACCAACATGAATGCTAACGAGGTGATCGCCAACCTCGTCTGCCTGGCGAGGGGCAAGCCCATCGGCTCCTCCAAGGACCAGGCCTATCTGAAAGAAGGGGGCGTACATCCCAACGACCACGTCAATATGGGTCAGAGTTCCAACGACACCTTCCCGACGGCGATGCACGTCGCGGCGGCTGTGGCGATTCATCGGAACTTGCTCCCGGCGGTGCGGACCATGGCGGCGCAGTTGGAGTCGCAGGCCGCGGCGTGGGACAAGATCGTGAAAATCGGTCGCACGCACCTCCAGGACGCGACCCCGATCCGCCTGGGGCAGGAGTTCAGCGGTTACGCCAGCCAGTTGCGGCACGCCGAACAAAGGCTGGCGCAGGCCCTCGCCACGCTGAGTGAACTCCCGCTGGGGGGCACCGCGG
>DDSA01000215.1 GCA_002343715.1 Phycisphaerales bacterium UBA2402
GTCGGGGGGTATGCGCCAGCGCGTGGAGATCGCCCGGGCGTTGGCGGCCCAACCTTCCATCATCTACATGGATGAGCCGTTCGGCGCGCTCGACTACCTGACCCGCTTGAAGATGCGGGCCGATCTCATCCGGATCTGGCAGGAAGAGAGAAAGACGATCCTCTTCGTGACGCACGACATCGAAGAGGCGGTGCAGCTCGCCGATCGGGTGCTGGTGATGACGAGGCGGCCGGCGACGATCAAGGAGGAGATCCGAATCGACCTCCCTCGCCCCCGTGACATCGATTCGCCCGACTACCTCCGCGTGCGGGACCGCATCTTCGACGCGATGGGGATCGATCGGACCACCGGGCGGATCGGCGACGGCTCGACGCTGGACGAGAAGAGCGTGGTTCCGGGGCTGTGATCGCAAGGAAACAAGGATGTGCGTCTTGCTATCCGGCGGTCGGTCGTGGACGAGTGGGCCATGGCGAACGGCTCCGGCGACGTGGTGCTCGATGCGGTCCCGCTGGCTCTTGAAGCGGTGCTTGGCGTTGCGCGAGGACAGACGAAGGTTCGCGTCGGGAGCGATTCGATCCGAGTGATGCTCGAGTCGCGGGCGGTGATCGAAGGGATCCGCGACTCAGCGGAACCCCACTACGGCATCAACACCGGATTCGGATCGCTCTCGCGGAAGCGGGTGTCGCCGGAGGACCTGAGAGACCTGCAGCGAAACCTCGTGCGGTCGCACGCCGCGGGGGTTGGGGAGCCGCTGCCCACGGAAGTTGTGCGCGCGATGATGGCGATCCTCGCGGGGTCGCTCGCGAGGGGGCTGTCGGGCGTTCGTCCCATCGTCGTGGAGACGATCGCGTCGATGCTGAACGCGGGCATCACGCCAATCGTGCCGTCGCTGGGATCGGTGGGCGCGTCGGGCGACCTCGCGCCGCTCGCACACGTCGCGTGCGCGCTGATCGGCGAGGGAGAGGTCACGTTCGGTGGCAAGGGGACGACGTCGGCAGCGGCGATGCGATCGTCCGGCATCCAGCCCCTCGTGCTGGAAGCGAAGGAAGGTCTCGCGCTGATCAACGGCACGCACCTGATGGCCGCACAGGGAGTGTTGCTTTGCGGAGAGTTGGAGTTGCTCGTTGACGCGGCGATCGCGGCGGCGGCCATGTCGATCGACGCAAGCCGCGGCACCGATTCGTTTCTTGATCGGCGCGTGCATGAGGCGCGTTGCCAGCCGGGACAGCGGGACGTGGCGGCTCGGGTGCTCGCGCTGCTGAAGGGCAGCGAGATCCTGCCCTCGCACGCCGAGAACGACCCTCGTGTGCAGGACCCCTACTCACTCCGGTGCATGGCACAGGTGATCGGCGCGGCGGCCGATTGCTTTGCGTATGTTCGCGCGTGTGTTGAGCGTGAGCTGGGCGCCGTGACCGACAATCCGCTGGTGTTCGCGGGGAGCGGAGATGGCGTCGGGGATGTCGTGTCCGCAGGGAACTTTCATGGCATGCCACTGGCGATCCCGCTCGACGCCGCGACGATCGGGATCTCGCACATCGCCGGGATCAGCGAGCGACGCACGTTCTGGATGCTTTCCGCGTTCGACGCCGAGAGCCATCTGCGCCCGTACCTCAGCCCGGAACCGGGGCTGAACTCGGGCCTGATGATCGCGCAGTACACCGCTGCGGCGCTCTGCAACGAGATCATCGGGCTGGCCACACCGGCGAGCGTGGCGAACATCGGGACGAGCGCGGGAATCGAGGACTACAACTCGTTCGGACCTCGAGCGGCGGCGAAGGCGCGGCGGGCCGTGGATCTTGCGATGCACGTCGTGGCGATCGAGCTGATCTGCGCGGCGCAGGGCATCGAGGCGCACCGGCCTCTGAAGTCCGGCAGGGGCGTCGAACGGGTGCACGGGACGTTGCGGCGAGTCGTGCCGACGCTGGAGAAGGACCGACCGCCCGCGCCGGATATCGCGGCAGTGGTCGGCTTGATCAGGGGCAGGGAGATTCAGCGTGCGACCGCCGGCGTGTGAGGAGCGAGCGATGACAACGATGGAAACAGGACAGACCAAGCGTTCGGCGGGTGCCCGTGTGGTTCGCGCCGCGCGGGGGAGCGAGCGAGTCTGCAGGACGTGGCAGGCCGAGGCCGCGATGCGCATGCTGATGAATAATCTTGATCCCGAGGTGGCCGAGCGCCCGGAGGCGCTTGTGGTGTACGGCGGGCGTGGGTTGGCGGCGCGTTCCTGGCCTGCGTTCGACGCGATTGTGGAATCTCTCAAAGGCCTTGCACCTGATGAAACACTCCTTGTGCAGTCCGGCAAGCCCGTCGGTATCGTGCGTACACACGAGGACGCTCCCAGGGTCTTGCTCGCCAACTCGAATCTGGTGCCCGCGTGGGCCACGCAGAAACACTTTGATGAACTGGCCGCCAAGGGCCTCATCATGTACGGTCAGATGACCGCCGGATCGTGGATCTACATCGGCACGCAGGGCATCCTCCAGGGCACCTACGAAACCTTTGCCGAGTGCGGCCGCACCCACTTCGGCGGTGACTTGTCGGGCCGGCTGTGCGTCACGGCCGGATGCGGCGGGATGGGCGGTGCACAGCCCTTGGCCATCACGCTCGCGGGGGGCACGTGTCTCATCGCCGACACGGATCTCACCCGCCTCGAGCGCCGCCGCCGTGATAGATACCTCGACGAGATCGCCGAAAGCCTCGATGAGGGAATCGACCAAGCCTGCGCCTGCGCAAAGGATCGTACAAATATCTCCATCGGTGTTCACTGCAACGCGGTCGAGATTCTCGAACGGCTGCTGGAACGAAACATCACGCCCGATGTCCTGACCGACCAGACCAGCGCTCACGACCCGCTCATGGGCTACGTCCCCGACGGCATGACGCACTCGGAGGCGGTTGAATACCGCACACGCGATCCGGAGTTGTACCAGCGTTTGTCTTTGCGAAGCATGGAGCGGCATGTCCGTGCCATGGTGTCGCTCCAAAATCGCGGCGCTGTCACATTCGATTACGGAAACAACATCCGCCAGCGGGCACTCGATCAAGGATTCAAGGAGGCATTCGCCTTTCCCGGCTTCGTCCCAGCCTACATCCGTCCGCAGTTCTGTCTCGGACGTGGGCCCTTCCGATGGGTGGCGCTCTCGGGTGATCCTCGCGATATTTTCATGACCGACCATGCGATACTCCACGCCTTCCCGGCGGACTCCGGTCCGTATTCGGCCCGACTGCACAAGTGGATTCTGTCCTGCCACAAGCACCCGGATGCACTCCTTGCAGGCGACTTTGAGCGCTGCGCTCCGCGATTCGAGTTCCAGGGACTTCCCGCCCGCATTTGCTGGCTCGGCCTCGGCGAGCGTGACAAGGCCGGTCTGCTGTTCAATGAACTCGTGGCCTCGGGCAAGGTCTCGGCTCCGATCGTGATCGGCCGCGACCACCTCGATTGCGGCAGCGTCGCCAGCCCGAACCGAGAAACCGAAGCTATGAAGGACGGCAGCGATGCCGTCAGCGATTGGGCCATCTTGAACGCGCTCGTGAACACCGCGGGCGGCGCGAGTTGGGTTTCCTTCCACCACGGCGGCGGCGTCGGCATCGGCTACTCCCAGCACGCCGGGCAGGTGATCGTTGCGGACGGAACGGCCGCCGCGGCACGCCGGCTCGAGCGTGTGCTGACCAACGATCCGATGATGGGCATCTTCCGGCACGCCGATGCCGGGTACGAGGATGCCGTGGCGTGCGCGAAGAAGCACAAGGTGAAGATTCCGACAAGTTGATTATGCTCCCGCATTTTCTACGTGGAGTTTGTGCGAGCACGAGGTCATCAGTGAGAAACTGGGTTCGGTATCGATCGATCTATCCGCATGCAGCAAAGTTCATCGTTATTCATCGGGATGCCTGTGGGGGTTCAGTTGAGCGAGAACCGGCTGATGCTTCGGATGCGTAAATCCGGGCCATCATGAACGCCGATGCAGTCTCGCCCGCCACGATCAACCCCGTCCAGAAAGAGCCAGCCCATGTGGTCAGTGACTTCTATGTCATGAGTGATGCATTCAGATCGACCATGTGGGCTTACTCGTCCCTCCAACGTTTAACTCGAGACACGTGAGGGCGAACAGCCCGCATTCCGCTCTACACTCCACACGCTACACTGCCGAACCCAACGTATTCAGGAATCATCCCATGCATCCCATTCTGTCCCGCCGTGACTTTTCCGCCGCCGCACTCGCCGCCGCGGGCGGTCTGGCATTCCCGTCCCTTTCTCGCGCCGCTCGGCCATCCGCTTCCGCCCTGAAGGTCGGCGTGATCGGTTGTGGCGGGCGAGGCACCGGAGCCGCGCAGAACATCCTCGAAGCAGCACCCGACACCGAGATCGTGGCGATGGGCGATATGTTCAAAGACCGCACCGACGGCTCGCGGGCCGAACTCGCCAAAATGGACAAGTCGATGGCCGACCGCGTCAAAGTCACCGACGACAGAGTCTTTCACGGCTTTGACGCGTATCAGAAGGTGCTCGATAGCGGCGTGGACATCGTGATCCTGGCCTCCGCGCCGGGGTTCCGTGCCCAGCACTTCGCCGCGGCGATCGATGCGGGCAAGCACGTCTTCATGGAGAAGCCCGTCGCCGTCGATCCCGCCGGAGTCCGGCAGGTGATCGCGGCGGCGAAACGGGCTCAGGAGAAGAAACTCTCCGTGGTGGCCGGCACACAACGCCGCCACGAAGTCTGCTACCACGAGGCGAAGAAGCGAATCGAGGATGGGGCCATCGGCCGGGTGCTGGGGGCGACGGTCTATTGGAACCAGGGAGGACTCTGGAAGCACAACCGCAAGCCGGATTGGACCGACATGGAGTGGCAGATCCGGAACTGGCTGTACTTTAGCTGGCTCAGCGGAGACCACATCGTGGAGCAGCACGTTCACAATCTTGATGTCGCGTACTGGTTCCTCGGCGATCTACCCACCGGCTGCATCGGGATGGGGGGCAGGCAGGTCCGCACCGCCCCGGAGTATGGAAACGCATTCGATCATTTCGCCGTCGAGTTCGAGTATCCTGATGGGAGGTTCATCACCAGTTACTGCCGCCAGATCGACGGATGCAGCGGCCGTGTTGTCGAGATCATCCACGGCACCGAGGGCACAGCGCGCCTGGCCCAGTTCGGCACCGCGGAGATCAAGGGCAAGACAGACTGGAAGTGGAAGGGCGAGCAGCGCAACCCCTACACCCAGGAGCACGTGGACCTGCTCGCGAGCATCACCGGCACGGGTCCGTACCTCAACCACGGCCAGCGCATCGCCGAGAGCACGATGCTCGCCATCATGGGCCGGATGTCGGCCTATACGGGCAAGGCGGTCTCGTCCGAGTTCGCGTACGCCAGCAAACTCAACCTTTTACCAGAGCGGCTCGAACTCGGGTCGATCCCGGTGCCTCCCGTTGCCGTGCCCGGACAGACCCCGCTCGTGTGAGCTCGGATTCACCGACTTCGCTTCAGGATGAATGGGCCGTCGATGCCTCCATCAGAGAAGACACCAGCTGTCGAGTCTCCCCATCGTTCGATCAACCCGGTGATGCGCAGAGTGTTTGTGGGGTAGCGAAGTGTGCCCGTGAACGAACCATCCGGGTTGACCCGACCCGTTAACGGGCCGGTGAGCCGGACGGTGTTGTTCTTCACACTGCCGAAGACCGTCCCGTCGGCCTCTACGAAAAGGTCGGTGGTGCCGCGTTGACCATCTCCGGCCCAACTTCCCTTCCAGCGTCCAACCAGTCGTGCCAGATTCTCCCGGCTTGGCAATGGTCCTTTCCGCAGTGAGAGAGGGGCTTTGAAGACAGATCCGTTCCGCATGTCCTGCACGAATGTCGCTGATGCGGATTTCGACGACACTTTGAATGTCGCGACGACTCGCCTCTGATTCCCTCCCTCGTAGGTAACCGTTCCGTAGAAATCGCCCTGCGGGGTTGTAGTGCCGCTCACGCTCCCGCGGAGATCCGCCGACAAGTTCTCAAACCTGCCGCTGACCGTCCCGTTGAGATCGAACGTCAGTTCGGCATTACCGACTTCGGTGCTCTTCCACGTGCCCGACCACGTCCCCACAAGGGCTGGTGCGGGTGCCGTCGATCCGCCGAACGCATTGGGTTTCAGTGTCGGCTTGATGCGTTGACCGCTGTTCGAAACGGTCAAGTCGGAAGCAATGTTCCTGCCCGCGGTGCGGAGGAATCCGCTGAGTGTGGTCCTCGAGTACCCAGGGTACGTAAACGATGCCGTGGCATTCCCATTGCCCGCGACTGAGCCGCTCAGAGTGGCCCACGTACCCTTGGTGGTATTCAGCACGGTACCGGACACCCTCCCGCCGGTCTCGATCGAGATGTACGCGGTCGTCTTTTCGCCGGAAGCGGACCACGATGTCAACCAATTCCCGGCGAACAGCGCCTGCGCCTGGCCTGCTCCGCTCAGCACGCCGAGTACAAGAAGCCAGACACTGAGAACATACCCACGAGTGCTCGACATGGTGCCTCCCTTGATCGGCGAGAATTCGCCGTCTGCATCTTATCCATATACCGAGGAAATGGCCACCCGTTTCCGGCATGAGCCGGACCCTTATGATGTTCCGAATCGATTGATGAAGCAATCCTTCGTTCTACCGCGATATCGTGTGCTCCATTGAAGCGGAGTCACTCCCGGCGGGTACTTCGCGTTGATCTCGGCGATAAGTCGCGGGAGTTCGGCCCACTGTTCCGACATGACCAGACGAACATCATCGACCCATCAGCCCCCGCCCCCGCCACCCTATTTCGATCGGCGGCTCATTCGCCTCGTCTCCGTTCGTCCTGAGAAGCGAGGCTTCCTGGCGGGGATGAGGATTCGGAAGAAACTGATCGTATTGCACACTGTTTTTTCACTTGTGCTGGCGGCCATACTTCTCATCGCGCTGCGTCCTGCGATTACGGAGGTTGTCGAGCGTGCGGAAGTGGACGAGGCTCGCATTATCCTGACCTCGCAGTTGACCAGCACCGGCGTGAATGAACAACTCCGTTCGGCCGAGTTTGGTTCCAACGTACGGCTGAGTACCGGAACTGCATCGGAGTTAGGATTGCCGACGGCGATCGCCTCGGAGGCCGCCGCATCACCCCGCCGCGTCGTAACGACGCCGCAATCGATCATGGGGCCCGGGGCCGCGGCGTTCCTTCCCGGCGTTGCGGGGGGAGTGGATCGGTTCATCGTTCTCTCGACGACGATCGCGGCCGCGCGTGCCGCCTCGGTGCGGGTTTATTGGTTGACGGTGGGAGCGTTGTTGGCTGTCTATGCCCTCGTGGCGGTCGCGTTGGAACTTGTGGTGCTTCCGCAAAACGTGTACGCGCCGATCCAGCGACTCTTGATCGCGGATCGCGCTGTGCAGGAGGGCCGTCAGTCGGAGGAGGTCATCCCCGCCGAGTCCATTCCCGATGATGAACTCGGCGAGATCATGCGCAGTCGAAACGAGTCCATCGCGAAACTCAGGCGGCAGGAGACGGCGTTGGCCGATGCGTTGTCACGCCTCGAGGAAGTCGCGACCGATCTGAAACGCAAGAACCACCTGCTCGAGAACGCCCGCCGAAATCTGGCCGATGCCGATCGTCTGGCCAGCCTGGGCATGATGTCCGCCGGGATCGCCCACGAACTCAACACACCGCTCGCGGTTCTCAAGGGCATGGTCGAGAAAATCAACGCGGACCCCGCCGCGGGCCTCGAGCCGGCACAGGCGGCGCTCATGAGGAGGGTGGTAGGTCGATTGGAACGCCTGGGCGAGAGTCTGTTGGATTTCGCACGGGTGCGACCTCCCAGCACATCGACCACGCAACTCCGCGGCACCGTGCAGGAGGCGGCGACGCTCGTGGCTTTGGACCGCGACGCGAGAGGCGTTGATATCGTGAACAATGTGCCCGAAGGCATCGTCGCGGCGTGCGATGGAGATCGGATGGTGCAGGTCTTCGTGAATCTGATCCGCAACGCGGTCGATGCGGTTGGGAAAGGCGCTGTGGTCATCGGGGCAGGCGAGTCCGAAAAGGACGGGAGGGCGTGGGTATCGATCAGCGTCACGGATGATGGTGCGGGCATCGACCCAGCGATTCTGCCCAGGCTGTTCGAGCCTTTCGCAAGCACGCGCCTCGACTCGCGCGGCACCGGATTGGGGCTCGCCGTCGCCGAAGGGATCGTCCGCGAGCACGGAGGGATGATCCTTGCTCGAAACAGAATAGATCGCTCCGGGGCGGTCTTCGAGGTGCTTCTGCCGCGCGGTGACACCGCGATCTGACTCCTGCACCGGTCACCCTGATCGCCGCGGCAACCACAGATCGGCGAGGATCAGGAGCACGAGCAGCACCGTCCCCAATGTGAACGCCGCGCCGCCGGCCATGATGAGATACGCGAACTGTTCTTGATGCCTGGTAAGCCACCACCCGCCGATATCCGCCGCAAGCCCGATCCCGCACAACGCCGTCAGCGAGCCGATCAGTCCTCTGCCGAAGCGAGTGCATGCCGCGAGCATGACGACGGCGAAGCCGACAATCGCCAGCGTGGTGGCGTGAACATGGGTCGATGCCACCACGATCGCCGTGGAGTTGGGGCTGATGTCGCGTGAAATGCTCTGTCTTAGCACGTCATCGTCGGACTCGAGAAGTACAGCCCTCGCGGCGGGATCGGTCGAACTTTTCTTATGGCACGAAAGGCAGTTGTCCGCGATCAGCGCTTGCGGAGACTTGTCGCCCAGGTCGATGTCGTCGTAGGTCCGGGAAAGGTCCTTCCCGGTGAGCCATTTCATGAGGCGGTCGCGGTCATCGGTCTTGAGCGTCTCGGGGTGACCGCGCTCAAGCGCGACCAGCAACGGAGATTTGCTTCGGATGCCGTGGTAGACGCCCTTGACGTCATCGACTGTCAGGCCAGGGCGCTCATCACGCTTATGGTCATGAAGATACAAATGAGCCAGCGAGGCCGCGATGCCCCCGAGCAGGACGAAGCAGAGGGATGTCAGCCCAAGCCGTGAGCCGAAGGAAAGGGCGCGGAGTTGTGGGAATGGGGGGGACATGGGCCGCGTTCTGTGATGGTTGAGAGCGACGTACACGCACAACGAACGGTCGAACCTCGCTAGATTTTGAGCGCATCCTCTGTGATGTCGATCTCCTTACGGCCGACAACCGCCTGGTCCGCCAGGATACCGATGATGCTCGCCCGTGCGCCCTCCGCGGCGGAGCAGGCGGGCGGCTTTTTGTCTGCGATGCTGCCCGCGAAATCAACCAGGGCGTAATAAGCAGGTGTAAAGGGAAGGCCGATGCCCTCCTTCAGTTTGCCCTGGCTCGCCAGTTTGGTGGCGTCGGCGATGAGCGTGATGCCCTCATCGTTGTGAAACTGCTGGCGATTGGCGTAGACCTCCCACCCTTGTGTGGGAGAATCGGCCTCCTTGAACATCCAGCCGTGCGACCAGGCGAGTTTGATCGCCGCGTTGCTCCCGTGGAAGACTTCGTAGCGACCCTCATACGAGTTGCAGATCGACGCGCTGTACGACAGCATGACGCCGTCGGCGTAATGGAAGTCGCAGTGGATAGTGTCGGCGATGGTCCGTCCATCGTTATGAAGTCGGATGGAGCCGTCCCCGCGCACGCCTTTGGCGTATCTGCCGGTGTAGTACTGGAAGACATCGAACTGGTGTGTGCCGAGTTCGCCCGCGAGACCGATGGACACCGCCGGATCGAGCCGCCAGTTGGCGGCGTTGTCCCTCGCCGGGTCGGACGAAGGGAATCGCCAGGACTGCTTCTTGTAGTCCTGCGCCCGCATCGCGATGAGTTCCAGAACGGAGTCGGACTTGAAGAACGTGCGGGCAAGTTTGTACACCGGGTTGGACCGGGCGTACAGCCCGGGCTGGAAGATCGTCGAAGCCTTGGCCGCCGCCGCGGCGATGGCCTTGCAATCTTCAACGGTCGCGGCGAGGGGGGCTTCGCAGAAGACGTGCTTGCCGGCGCTGAGGCAGTCAAGTGCGATCTCCTTGTGAAGGTGCGTGGGGGTGGCGATGACCACCGCCTGCACGCCTTTGGCCTTGTCAAGCATCTCTTGATGCGTGGCAAAGCCTTCGGCCCCGGCCGCCCGACGTTGACCGCCGGAGAGGCGCGCTGGTTCCGTGTCGCACACGGCCGCGACTTTGAACGATTCGATCTTCTGGAGTTCATCCAGCAAGGCCCGGCCGTGGCGTCCTACCCCGATGACGCCCACGCCGATCGGGTCCGCCAGTCGCGGGGCGGGTGTGGCGAATCCCAACTCGGGCAGGATCGCCACAGCGGCAAGACCGCCCGAGGCGGAGAGCAGAAACGATCTGCGGTCCAAGTTCAAGTTCGGCTCCATCTCAACTCCTCAGTGCCGCGCTGCCTGCGCGTGTGGTGACTCGGTCTGCGTGCGGGCCGTGAACGACCCAGCGTGGTGAAGCGGTCTTCCCTCGGTCGATGATACCAGTCAGATCGTCACGGGCCGGACACGCGGCGCAGACCAGCACCGCCGTGGACCAGGCGTCGGCAAGGGCCGCGGATGGTGCAACGACCGCGGCGGTCTCAATACCCGGCGCGGGTCGGCCTGTGCGCGGGTCGAGAATATGGCCGCGATGAACTCCGCAATCGTCGATCCCTCGGCCCCTCTGCGCCGACACGCCCAGGGCGAAGTCCCGCAGTTTTACGACGGGGGAACTCGGATCGGGCGAGACGGCGATGCGCCAGTCCTCGGATCCTGAACCGTCGCCGATCGCGAGCACCGAACTTGTGCCCGCGTGCAGAAACGCACGTGAGACTCCAGCGGCTCGCAGTTCCGCCGCCGCGAGGTCCAGCGCGTGCCCCTTGCCCACCCCGCCGAGATCAATCGAAAGACCGGGCTTCAGGAAGCGGACGGAGTAGTTCCGCTCGTCGAGTTCGATGTGCTGAAAACCCCATTCACACGACCCGGCCGCGACAGGATCAGCCGGAGTGCTACGGAAACCCCATGCCCGCATCAACGGTCCGATGGTGATGTCGAACGCGCCGCCCGATTGAGCCCACACCTCACGGCAGATGTGCAGGAGTTCGAAGGTATCACCGTCCAACAAGACCGCGGCTTTGTACGCCGTGTCGTTGATGCGAGACACCAGACTGCCGGGCCGAAACAGACTCAGGCGAGATTCACACGAAACGATCTCGCCGAGGGCCGCCTCTCCCGCCGCTCGAAGCCGGGGCGAATCCTCGCCGGGAAGGAGCAACTCAAACCGGGTGCGCATGGCGTCCATCGCAAGACACACACCGGGAAACTTGGCGGCGATGCCGCCGGGAACCCGAGGTGTGGCGCGGTGATCGGGGAGCGGGCAAGCCGGTTCGACGATCACGGTGTCAGCAGAGTTTGCGGGCGGTCATTGTGGCGGTGTCCCATTCCATCGTGCCCGCGCCCCACTGAGCCTGGCAGGCCAGATCGACTACCACCATCACCTTGGTCCCCAGTTCAACGCCCGCGAGCGGCTTCTCACGCGTGCGGATGCAGTGAAGCCAGTTCCTGCGGTGCACATCCTGATCGTTGCCGATATCGGGGCACTCGACCTTCTTTTCATCGACTTCATCGGTGAAGAGACGCTGCGGTCGAAGGGTGCAGTGTCGGTCGGAGAGGTACAGGTTGGCCTTGTGGCCGCGGATCATGGTCTCGACGCCCGTGTCGTTGCAGGTGCTGCCCGCGACGGTCATGATGTGGCCATTCTCGAACTCGACCATGATGTTGACCTGGTCGTTGTTCTCCATCGCTTTGTCCACGAGGTGGCTGCCCACGGCGCTGACTCGTTTGGGCCAGCCGCACGATTCGAGCGCCATCATCAGGGGGGTGATCTCGTGGACCAGCAGGTCGCCGATGATCCCGCTCGACCAGGCTTTGTACCGCCGCCAGCGGGCGTAGACCTCGGGGCTCCATTCAACCCTCGGGCGCGGGCCGCACCAGGCGTCCCAGTCGATGTTGGTCTTCGGGTCCCATCGAGGATCGATCCCGTAGTAGAGCCATTCACCGTGCCTGCTGTTGCGGCAGTAACTGGTCTGGCTGAACGTCGGAACGCCGATCGCGCCGGCCTCGATCAGTTTCTTGGCTTCCTGGTACTTCTTGAGTTGCATCTTCTGCGTGCCGACCTGGAAGACAACATCGGGATTGGCGTGGACCACGTTCATCAGGCGGACGGCGTCGGGCGCATCGAACGTCATCGGTTTTTCGAGGTACACATCCTTGCCCGCAAGAATGGAGTCAATCGCGTTGTCGGCGTGCCAGTGTTCCGGGCTGGCGATGAGCACGGCGTGGATGTCATCACGCTTGAGCATCTCGCGATAGTCCTGGTACGTGTCCACCTTGTTCTTGAAGGTGGATTCGGCCTTGCGTTTGGCGTCTTCCCAGCGCAGCGTACAGACATCGGCGAGAGCCACCAGTTCGACTTTTTCCTCCCCCTTTGCCGCGTAATCACAGAAAGCGTGCGCGTGGCCTGTTCCCATTCCACCGGGTCCGATGATGGCGAGTCGGATCGCCTCGCCATCCCGGAGGGAAGGCCTCGCCTTGGCCTTCGGGATCACCTGCGGCGGCTGGGCCGTTGCCCGGCCCGCGAGCAACGCCGAAGCGCCCGCGAGGGCTGCTGTCTGGGCCAGAAATGATCGGCGTGACTGGCCCGACAAGTGCGGGACAACGGAACGGAGCGGCTGGGTATTCATCGAATGCGCTTTCGGTGAGGGGATCGAGGCCGGTGCCTGAACGATGAAACAGTTTCTGAACCATAATCTAGCGGGGGTCCGGCGAGAGGTAAAGCCCGGCGGCAAGAAATTGGCACGGGCCGAGAACAACATCGAGCGTTACTCCATCCTGATTGCTGTCAGGCCGGAGGATGCGGATGTGTGACATCTCCCCGCACGACCGCGATCGCGTGCGGCAGAATCGCCGAGATGGCTTCCAGTTGTTCCACTGCGCCTCGCGGCGAGCCTGGGAGTGTGATGATGAGAGTTCTGTTCGCCACTCCTGCGATCCCACGAGATAAATACGCCCGCGGGTTGGTTCTTCCCGTGAAGGCGCGGGCGAGTTCCATCAATCCCGGGTGCTGGCGAGAAATGACTCTCGCCGCGGCCTCGGGGGTCACATCACGCGGCGAGAGTCCGGTCCCCCCGGTGCTGACGATCAAGTCAATACCGGAGTCCGGTCTGCACCAATGTCGAAACCGCGTCTCCAACGCTCCGGCATCGTCAGGGAGGCAGGCCGATTCGACCACATCAGCCGCGAGATGTTCTCGAAGAAAGGCGGAGACACTCGGGCCGGACTCATCGCGGACTTCTCCTCGCGCGCAACGGTCTGAGGCGGTGAGGACCGCCGCTTGGATAGGCGGCCTGAGAGGGGCTGTCATGCCGACGGCCCCGCGATGTAATCACCCGAACGCCCGCCGCGCTTCTCCACCACGCGAAGCCCCTCGACCACCATGCCCTTGTCAACCGACTTGCCCATGTCGATGACCGTCAGGGCCGCGATGGCAACGGCGGTCAACGCCTCCATTTCGACGCCTGTGCGTGCATGCACGCTCACCCTTGAAGTGAGATGCACTCGGTCGTCTCTTGTGAGTTCAGCGTGAACTTCCACATGGTCGAGTGGCAGTTGGTGGCAGAGCGGGATGAGTTCATCGGTCCGCTTCGCCGCTTGAATCCCCGCGAGCCGAGCAACGGCCAGCAGATCGCCCTTCGCCACGGAGTTGTCTCGGATGCGGGCAGCGAGATCACGCGACACGCGAACAAACGCCTCGGCAGTCGCCGTGCGAAGTGTCTGAGACTTCGCGCCGACATCGACCATTCGCGCGCCGCCATCCGGCCCGATATGGGACAATCCCGTTGTAGGGTGCTGAGTCACGAACGAGGGTACCCCGCGACCGATGGAACGAAGTGCCGCGGCAGGCTTTAAAGCGCGAACCTCGGTGCTGGCAGGTCGGGTCAATTGGCAAGCGCGTAATAATGGCAAGGGCGTAAAAAAAAGCGGAAACACCCGGCATGACCGGATGTCTCCGCTCGGTGCTGCTCCGAATCGAACAGCCAAGTGACCCCAAGGGGATTTGAACCCCTGTTACCAGGATGAGAACCTGGCGTCCTGGACCAGGCTAGACGATGGGGCCAAGTTATTCACGTTACCCGAGGGTAATCGCGTCTCATACACGTACAGAGAATAGCCGCTCGGATCTCGGCGTCAACCGCGATCGGTATCCAAATCACCATCCGGATCTTGGCGTTCAGGCTTGAACGGCCACGATCTGTTTGCGAAGTTGCGAGAGAGCATACACCGTCGCTTCTGCAGCGGATTGACCCACCACGGCACCGGCGGCCTGACCCGTCGAATCACGCCACTCGGCGCGATAGCAGTCAAACAACTGAATGTGCCGGATCGTCAGATCAAACCCCTGCTCCGCGAAGATGGCTTTTACAGCTTCGGGGGACGGATAGGCGCGGCCGTCCGAATGTTGCTCCGCGGCACCGCCTTCCGCATTCACCCAGCCCGTGTCGTACAAAGCGTCGATGGCAAAGTCGAGACCCATGTCGAACCCTTCCCTTCGAGGTCCGCCCGAAACTCCATACACGGAAGAGTTTCAGGCATTTGCGGAACGCATACACACGACCACCCGGCGGCTTACACACACCGATGCGGAAGGGTAGACACGTTGACAATCTGAAGTCCAACTACGCGGCGAAGTTGTTTATTCGTATATTGTTTGATAATCAAACATAATACAATCAATATCTGCCTTAACCGCTTCTTATCGGTATTGCCAACAACACGATCGCATCAAAAATCGCATGGACCGCTACCGCCATCCCGAAACCCCGGAAAATGAACAACGCCGAAAGGTACATCCCGGCGAGTGAGTAGTAGGCGAGTATGGAGAGGTCCACGCCGCCGCCCGGGTGAGATACATTGTGATAAAACGCAAACGCGAGGGCCGAAACGACTCCACCGATGGTGTAGCCCACACCCTTCGAGCCGTGAAGCAGGTCTACGACGACAAAGTGAACGCCGGAGATCAGGATCATGCGGAACAGCAGTTCCTCGTAAATGCCCGCTCCGGCAGAGAGCGTCAGCCTCGCCTGCCACGAAAGATCCGCGAGCATTCCACCATCGGCGAGCAGCGCGGGTCTGCCGATCTGGAATAAAAGTCCGAACGCTAGCAGCGGCAGCGTCCACATGATGGATTCCGCCGCCATGCCGCCGAGGACCCGCGGTCGGATGCCCCACGGGTCGCGCTCCAGGATGTGCCACGTGAGCAGAATGACGCACAACGCAATCGGAGGAATGTGAAAACTGGCGATCCCGAAGACCTCGAAGAATCCAGAGAACATCCTTCTTGCGGAGATCGTTTCGATCATGCCTTTGCTTGGCTCGCGCAGGTAGAGAAGCGACCCAACCTCGTACAGCACAAGAAAAGGTGCAAGAAAACAGAGCGTGTGCAGCGGACGGGTCGAGAGATGGCCGTACGTCGCCGGTCGTGGCACCCCGCCGGTCCACGGAAAGATGTTGGCTTTGTGCGAACGGGCCTTGGGCATCCGTGCCGAGCGTACGCGAAAACTTTCGTGAAAGTTGTGCCCGCCCCGGGAACAAAGTCGCCGCGGCATGGTGTGGCCGCGGCGGTAGGAACGATGGGGTCTGGATACGCGATCAGGCCTTCTTCGTGAGTTTCTTGGCTTTGAGTTTGGCGCTCATCCGGCTTTTGCGGCGGGCGGCTTGATTTTTGTGAATGACGCCCTTCTGAGCGGTACGGTCGATGATCCGCACGCACTTCTTGAAGCAATCGCCCGCGGCATCAGCGGTGCCGTGGAGCAGAGCCTCGTTGAACTCCTTGATGGCCTCGCGCATGGTGCTCAGACGCCAGCGGTTGCGGGCGCGGGCCTTCTGATTCTGTCGAACACGCTTGCGGGCGGTACGGGAGTGAGCCATGTCTGCGAAATTCCTTTGCTTCGTGCCTGAACAATCGGCCGCCTGGCCGGGCCAAGATTATTGGGGGTGCGGCAGATGGAATCAAGGCCCGCTTCACAGGACACGGTCGCCACGGAAAAGGCGAACACCTCAACATGATCTCGTTCCCCAATGGGTGTTCCAGAACCCGCTGAAGATCGACGGTCTTGCCGATTCTCTCCTGCCTCCCTATCATTACACGCTTCGGAGAGATTCCGAAACATTACACGGGCGGGTGTAGCTCAATTGGATAGAGCACCTGACTACGGATCAGGAGGTTACAGGTTCGACTCCTGTCACCCGTGCTTCTCGAGTAGGTCCTGAATCGCAACGTTTTCTGCGATACCCGCCCGAAGCGGCGAGGCCGAAACCCACGGTCCGGAACGTATCACCTGATGCGTTCCTCCAGCGGGAGGCTCGCCGTGACGGATGCCCGGATTCCAACCTGCCGCAGGCAGCAGGCCAATCCATACGACAGGGCCTTTGTCGAACTCAACGGGCGAAGGTTGTACCTGGCCCGCTGGGGTACTCCGGAGTCTCAGGGGTCGGTGCCGCCGCACCATTGCCCGTTGGCTGGCGTCGGGTTGTCATGGCGAGACCGACCAGCAGACCGTCAGCGTGGCGGAGATCGCCGCCGCGTTTTGACAGGATGCCGAGAACCGCTTACGCCGGGCCGACGGCTCGCCCATCGAAGGGTCGCTGGACGGGTACAGGCGGGTGCTGGCTGTTTTGAACCACCTATGCGGGACATGCCGAGCCTCGGAGTTCGGCCCCGCCGCGCTGCGTATCGTGCAGGAGCAGATGTTCCAACGGGGGTTGGCGCGGCGGGGCATCAACCAGCGCGTGAACCTCAACCGTGCGGTCTTCCGGTGTGCTGCCGCCCATGAGTTGATCCCCGCGAGCGTCCACGCCTCCCTCGCAACGCTCGAGGCGCTCCGCCGGGGACGGACCAACGTGCCCGACCACCCCCCGGTTCGCCCGTTGCCCGAGGACGCGATCGAGGCCGTACGACACCACCAACCTGTTTCTTCAACAGCCGGTGCGGTTCGAGGTCGTGGTCTCGGGCCTGCAGCCGGGCCAGCAACTCGACTTCCTCGGCGTGACGGTGAGCACCGACGCCTACCGCATGGGCACGCCCGACCCCATCCTCCGCGGCGGGATCGTGCCCACCCCGGGCGCATCGGCTTCAGACTTCCTGACCGCCCGCGCCCCCGGCATCGCCGATGCCAGTTTCTACTCCTCCGGCACCCAGCCAAACCACCGCATCACCGCCGATGGTGTCTTCTTCACCTTCGACCTCACGCCGCGGCACGCCGGAGTCGCCCCGATCCGCATCACCTTCGCCGAGGCGATGCTCCACAACGCCGCGGACCCCGAATCGCCGATCCCGATCACGATCGCCGCGGCGGACCAGATGGAGGTCGTGGTCTTCTGCCCGGCGGATTACAACGATGATGGGGGCATCGACGGAACGGATGTGCAGGAGTTCTTCGACGCCTGGGAAGTCGCGGCCCCTCGCTCGGATGTCAACGGCGATGGGGGCATCGACGGCGCTGATGTGGTGACGTTCTTCGACGCCTGGGAGAACGCGGGGTGTTGAGAAGAAGCAGCACGCGGAGAATGGGCCGGGAGCGGGCATCCCCCAACCGCTGGAACAATCGCCCGGAGCGGTCCCGCGCTGTTCACGCGCGGACGTTGAGTCCGGCGTTGCAAGGCCACGAGCGGAACGGGTTGTTCATGAGGTTCGAGTTGTAGTACCGGGGGTCGTGAGAGACTTCCTCGCCCACCCACGGGGGAAGCGCCACCATCGCGTCTTCGCTTTCAACCTCGACCTCGGCGACGATGAGGCCCTCGTTCTCGCCGTGGAACTCGTCGATTTCCCACACCCGGCCCGCATGCTCGACCCTGTGCCGGGTCTTCTCGATCGGGGGCCGCTCGCAGAGTGTGAGCAGGTGCCGGGCATCGTCGGTGGGGATCTCGTACTCGAACTCGGCCCGGGTGAGGCCGGTGGTCGGGCCTTTGATGGTGAGGTAGCCCTTCTCGCTCTTGATGCGAACCCGAACGGTGCGCTGCGGGACCGATGAAAGGTACCCCTGCGCGATGTTCTCTCCGGCGGTGCCGGTTCGCCACGCCTCGGACTCGACCAGGAACTTGCGCTCGATCTCGTGTGCCATGTAATTCTCGCTTGCCACCTCGCCGATGCGGTCTTCACGATGCCGTCATGCACGAACCGATGAAAGGCACGCCATTTGACTTATGAGAATGTGTGTTTATACTACTCGCAGAGGTGCCCAGTGAAGCAGGCAGAACGAAGCGGCGGCGGGGGTGGCGGGGTCGGCGGATGGAGGGCGTTGGTCCAACTCCCGGGTGGCCCCCTCGATCTGGTCGGTGATGTCCACGGCGAGTTGGAGGTGCTTCAAAGCCTGATGGCTCACCTGGGTTACGGCCCCGATGGGGATCACCCGGGGGGGCGCACATTGGTCTTCCTGGGCGACTTGATCGACCGGGGGCCGGACAGCCCCGGTGTCGTCCGGCTGGTCTCCGGCCTGATGGACCGCGGCCGGGCCGTAACGGTCATGGGGAATCATGACCTCAACGCCGCGGCGGGCATCCCCAAGGCCGACAATACCTGGCTCTTTGGGCATGGGCCCATCCACGAGAGCGAGTGTGGGGTGTCGAGCGAGCGAGAAAGGTCCGAACTCCTCGGGTTCCTGAACACGCTGCCCATCGCCGCCCGCCGCGATGACCTGCGGGTCGTTCACGCCTGCTGGGAGGATGCGGGATTGGACATGCTGCGGGGCGCGGCCGGGCCGGCCGCAGCGCTGAGCGAGCACAAGGCCCGCATCGCGTCCGCGCTGCCTGCGGAAGTCGATCAGACCACCCGGAACCTGGCTCACCAAAACCAGAACCCCGTGAAACTCCTGACCTCCGGCCCCGAGGAGATCGCCCCCACACCCTTCTTCGCGGGTGGCAAAGTGCGGGGCGAAGCGCGGAGCGCCTGGTGGGACAGGTTCGACTCCGATCCGATCGTCGTGTTCGGCCACTACTGGCGGATCCCGATCGAAGTTCTTCAGAAGGATGATGGGCTTTTCTCGAAGCACCCTCTTGATGCAACACTGGGCAAAGGCAAGGCCATGTGCATCGACTACTCGGTTGGAGGGCGGGCCGCCGAGCGGAGAGCCGGCAACCGGCATGGTCCCTTCCTGGGCCGTTTGGCAGCGCTGAGATGGCCGGAGCGGGAACTGGTCTTCGATAACGGCGAGCGCCTACCGATGACCGGCCCAATCAGTTCGACAGGGGATCTCGTTTGACCGCGCCATGTCGATCGTCCTGGCTTGATACGGACCGATCGCTCGGGGACTCGCCCGCTGGCGCGTACCTCTCCAGCGTCGGCCCGGGCTCACGACGGACGGTGCAGCAATCCCTGGTTCGCCTGGCATCCATGATCGCGGGCACCGATGCCGACCCGATCAAGGTCCGTTGGGAGCGGCTGCGGCGTCCCGACACGGTGCGTCTGCGGAGCGAACTCAAGGCCGCGTACGCGTCGGCAACCGCGAACAAGATGCTGTCGGTTCTCCGCGGCGTACTCCGCACCGCTCGGGATCGAGGGCTGATGAAAGAGGCGGATTTTCAGAACGCCGCGAGTCTGGAGCAGGTCAAGCCATCGGCCAAAGAGCCGACCCGACCGGTGACGCGGCAACTGGTCGCGCGTCTCTTCGACGGCTGCGCCGTGGAGGGTACCGCCGCGGGCGCGCGGGATGCCGCGATGCTCGTGATCTTTTTGTGCACCGGGCTTCGTCGCGCCGAGGCCGCGTCGCTGGATGCGGGTGATTACGACGCGGTGAATGGGATGCTCCACATCCGGGGCGAGCGTCCCGAGTACGACCGCATCGTGAAACTGCCCGCCGCGGCGCGGCGGGTGTTGACCGCCTGGTTCGATATCCGGGGCCGTGAACCCGGGCCGTTGCTGACCCCGGTTGACAAAAGCGGACTGATCCGGTTCCGACGCATGACCGACCAGGCCATCTACGACATCTTCGGACGCATCGCCGAGCGGGCGGGCGCCGAAAGTGTGACGCTGCGGGACCTGCGGGCGGCGTACGTGGTAGGGCTGATCCGCTCGGGCAAGTCCGTTGATGAGGTTCAGTACCTTGTGGGCCACGCGAGTTGGTTCACGACGGCCACGTACCGGGAACTCGCGGAGGATCGGTCCGCGGCGGGGTACGACCCCGATGACCTTCCGATCCGGATCAAACGATCGCGGACCAGTGGTTCCGGAACTCCAAGGGGCATGGCATGATCATCCGGCGGGAGTTTGAGGGCGACGACAACGAGATTCTGAAGAACGTGCAGAGAAGGCACTACGGGATCACTCTACGGATGCTCGTGGAAAAAGCGTGGGAGAACTACCGTCATGCCGAGGATGTGCTCGGGATCGCCGAAGACCAGAAACTGCCGGGGTTGACCTGGTGTGCCAACCAAGAGTGTGTCCTGTTCAGCCATCTTCATGTGGAAGCAGCGCATGATGTCTTCGCCGCTGTATACAGACGGTTGTATAAGGCCGAAGAATCCCTGTTCTCCTGTCTTGAGACAGAGCAGATACTCAGAAGTGATTGGGACGACTATATGTTCCGGGCGGTAGAGCGGTGGATGAACGACCCGTTCACGGTGCGTGCGTTCGTGATCGCTACTCAGTTCGCGGATCAGCCCGAGGGCCGCTGCGCGGGGAGGGTGTTGAACACGTACCTCCGGACCAAGCACAACTTACCGCAACTGGATGAGTCGGCGAGAGAGGAACGGTGAGAGTGAAGACGCTGTGCCCCTCCTCCCACCGGATGAATCGCCGACGGGGCACTACGCTCCGATCCATGTCCCGCAGGTACGACATGCTCGCCGTTGATCTCGATGGAACGCTGATAAACTCGCGCGGGGAGGTATCGGTGCGCAACGCGGCGGCGATTCATGCCGCGCGTGAGGCCGGGCTTCGCATCGTCGTCTGCACCGGCAGAGGGTTGGCGGAATGCAGGACGTACCTGGACGCGATCGGGCAGAAGGACGAGGTGGTGGTCGCCGGGGGATCGATCATCGCGGACCCTGTGTCGGGCCGGACAGTGCATCGGTTTTCGATGGGTGAGTCCATGGTGCGGGATGTGGTCGATCGGCTGCTGGCCCGACGCGTTCCCGCGATGGTGCTGAAGGACCCCGCCGAAGCCGACTATGAGTACCTCGTCGTGCGAGGAGCCGAGAGGCTCCGCTTGGACGCGGTGATGGATTGGTGGTTCGAGGTCATGCGTCTGCGCGTCCGCTACGTCGATCACCTGCACGAGGACGATCATCCCGAGCATTCCGTGAGGGTCGGTGCTTTCGGCTATTCAGACGACATGGCCGCGGCGGCGGCGGACTTGCGTGAGGCCGTCGGAGATCAGGGGCACTTGCATCACTTCCCGGCGGTGGTGGGGCCGCAGCATCGCTCTCGGCTTTCGCACGGGCGTTCGTTCCATATCCTCGAACTCTTTGATGCCTGCGCGAACAAGTGGTCCGCCGTATCTTGTCTGGCGGAGCGAGACGGGATCGACCCCGCCCGGATCGCCGCCATCGGCGATGAGATCAACGATGTGGCCATGATCCGCGGCGCGGGGCTGGGCATCGCGATGGGCAACGCCGTCCCCTCCGTGAAGTCCGCGGCGGGTCGCGTCGCGCCGACGAACGATGATGATGGGGTAGCGCACGCGGTCGAGAGGCTTCTTTCGGGTGAGTGGTGAACGACGATGCAGACCCTGGCGCAGATCAAGGAACTGCTCGAATCCCGAGGGTTGTCCCCGCGCAAGACGATGGGGCAGAACTTTCTGATCGATCACAACCTCATCCGAAGACTGGTCGATGCATCGGGAGTGCGGGATTCGGACACGGTGCTGGAGATCGGCCCCGGGACCGGCACGATGACCGAGGAACTGCTCTCGCGCGGATGCCGCGTGATCGCGTGCGAACTGGATCGGGGGCTGGCCCAACTCCTGCGTGAGCGGTTTGCAGTCTCGCACTCCGGTCGCTTCACGCTCGTGGAGGGAGATTGCCTGGCGAACAAGCACTCGCTGAACCCGGACTTGCTCGCCGCGCTGGGTGATGCGTCGTACACGCTCGTGAGCAACCTTCCGTACGGGGCCGCGACTCCCGTGATGAGCATCCTCCTGGCGGATCATCCCCGTTGCCGCGGCCTGTATGTCACGATTCAGAAAGAAGTAGCCGACCGGCTCGCCGCCCGACCCGGCACCAAGGAGTACGGCACGCTGAGCATCCTTGCTCAGTGTGTGGCGGAGTTGCTCCCTGTGGCCAAGCTTCCGCCAGAGTGCTTCTGGCCTCGCCCCGAGGTGGGCAGCGCGATGATCGGGATGCGAAGGTTGCCCTCGCCACGGTGCCCAGATGCAAGGGCCCTCGCCTCGTTCTGCCAGAAACTCTTCGAGCAGCGTCGCAAACAGATCGGGTCGATCCTCGGACGCGATGTCGGTTTGAATTGGCCGGCGGGTGTTTCCCCCGAGAACCGAGCGGAGTCGCTCGGCCTGGATCAGTTGAACTCACTCCATATTGAAGCTCGAAGGATTGGGCGAGCGTGATTTGACAAGTCCAAACAGATTCGCCGGGTGCCGGGTCGAGTTCCTCATGCTCAAAGATGACCTAATACCCACAACCCGCCTATCCTTGTCCCCCCTGAAACGGAGACTCGGTTTGTGTTTCAGTAGGGTCATCTGAGAGTTTGCGCCCGTCACAGGATCACGACATGCCCACCAACGGCGAGATCACCCAAGTCATCGGCTCCACCTTCGACGCACAGTTCCCGGAGGAGAGCCTCCCGGACATTTACAACGCCCTTGAAATCAAGGGTGAGAGCAAGTACGGCCAGATTGACCTGATTGGTGAAGTGCAGCAGCACCTCGGCGGTGGACGAGTCCGGGCTGTTGCCTTGGGGAGCACCGACGGACTCCGCCGCGGCATGTCCTGTCTCGATACGGGAGCTCCGGTGAGTGTGCCCGTCGGCGAGGGGGTACTTGGCCGGGTTTTCAACCTGCTGGGACAGCCGATCGACAAGGGCGGCCCAACAAAGGCGACCAAGAAGGCCCCGATCCACAAAGCCCCCCCGGAGTTCAGCCAACTGAACCCGAACACGGAAATTCTGGAAACCGGCATCAAGGTCATCGACCTCATGTGCCCATTCGTTCGCGGCGGAAAGATCGGTCTCTTCGGCGGTGCGGGCGTCGGCAAGACGGTCGTGATCCAGGAGATGATCGCCCGGGTGGCCAAGAACTTCGGCGGGTATTCGGTCTTCGCGGGCGTCGGAGAGCGCACCCGTGAGGGCAATGACCTCTGGCGTGAAATGAAGGAAGCCGAATATACCGATGCGGACGGCAAGAAAGCCCACGTGCTCGACAAGGTCGCGATGGTCTTCGGTCAGATGAACGAGCCGCCCGGCGCCCGCCTCCGCGTTGCATTGTCGGCGCTCACGATGGCGGAGGAGTTCCGCGATGCCAGCGGAAAAGAGACGCTGATGTTCGTTGATAACGTCTTCCGCTTCACGCAGGCGGGTTCCGAAGTGTCGGCGCTGCTGGGCCGCATGCCCAGCGCCGTGGGTTATCAGCCGACACTCTCGACGGAAATGGGCCAGTTGCAGGAGCGGATCACATCAACCAGTAAAGGCGCCATCACCAGTGTGCAAGCCATCTACGTTCCGGCCGACGACCTGACCGACCCGGCCCCCAGCACCACGTTCGCCCACCTCGACGCCTTCATCGTGCTCGCACGCGGCATCGCGGAAAAGGGGATCTATCCCGCCGTGGATCCGCTGGCTTCTACCAGCCGTATCCTCGATCCCAATATCATCGGCGAGCGGCATTACCGCGTAGCCCGTCGCGTGCAGGGCATTCTTCAGCGGTACAAGGACCTCCAGGACATCATCGCCATTCTCGGCGTCGATGAACTGAGCGAAGAGGATAAACAGACCGTGAGCCGCGCCCGCAAGATCGAACGCTTCCTCAGCCAGCCCTTCCACGTCGCGGAGCAGTTCACGGGCTTCAAGGGCGTGGACAGCAAACTGGAGCAGACGATCGACTCGTTCGAGCGCCTTTGCAACGGCGAGGGCGACAGCCTGCCCGAAGGTGCCTTCATGTACGTCGGCACGCTCGATGATGCAAAGGCCAAAGCCGCGAAGATGGCTCAGGGCTGATTCCCGTTGCCGACTCTTGTCCCAACCGGGGCCGGTTATCGCAACCGATCACCTCACGACTTCCGCCAGCCCCGGCCCATGCCCGGGGCTTTTTCCTGGCCACGAAAAGCACTTTTCAACGCAAGAAACTCCGATCCGCATCGTATTTCGCGGCATCAGCACAAGGATACAGATCATGCGACCCACTCCCGCACTTCTCATCGCACTGGCCTCTCTCACACTGGCGGCCCCGGCCCTCGCCCAGGACTCGGTTCCCGCGGCTCAGCCCGCGAAGAAAACGGTTAAGACCGCCGACGACCTGCCCCGTCATACCTACAAAGTGGAGGGAAAGGCCTCTCAGTTCTTCGTGTCCGATGCGCCGTTCAAGGCCTTTGCCGCGAAGATCAAGGCCGACCTGCTCGCGGACCTCGAGGCGTACGACATCACCGACCGGACAACACTCCAGGGCTACTACCGAGCTTTGCAGCAGGCCGCTCTCCTGGAGGGCAACTGGGATGAAGCGCTGGGATATATCGACCGCATCAAGGGCCTCGAAGAGAAGGAATCCAAGAGACTCATGGCCGGACAGACGCTCCGGGCGATCGCCGCGGCGAACCGGGGCGGCGGCGATGAGGCCGCGATGAAGTCGGCATTCAGGAAGGCGCTCCGCGAGAGTATTTCTGCTCTGCCGTGGGACGTGATCCGAGATGATGTCACGATGGCCAAAGCACAGGCCGAGATGATGAACCGCGAGTTGCTGATGGGGGCGCTTCAGTCCCAGCTCGACCCGATCGTTGAAGCACAGAACGGCCAACTGAGCGGCGATCTGGCGAGGCAGTTGTTGTCGATGCGTGTGATGGCCGACACGATCCTGCCGTGGCAGCCCGATGTCGCCGAGGTGTACGGAGTCTTACTCGCGGCGAATACCGGGGAAAAGAAAGACATCTGGAGCGGTCGCCGGGTGAATCTTTCGGACAAGGATGCCGGAACGCCGGTGGTGGTCTGCGTGTGGGATTCGGGTGTGGATGTCGCTCCCTTCACAGGGAATCTCTTCATCAACGCGAAAGAGCAGCCCAACGGCAAGGACGATGACGGCAACGGCTTTGTGGACGACGTGCACGGCATCGCCTTCGACCTTCATGCAGGGCGGACGCCCGATCTGCTATTTCCCATCGACGATCTGAAAAGCCCTCTGTCGCTGGTGGAGAACCATACCAAGGGCCTCAGCGATGTGCAGGCGAATATCGACTCACCGGAGGCGTCGGCGCTCAAAGCATACATAAAGAGCCTGAAAGCCGAACAGGTCAAGGACTTCATGGAGGACCTGGGGCTGTACGGCAACTACAGCCACGGCACCCACGTCGCGGGCATCACCGCCGAGGGCAACCCCTTTGCTCGCATTCTGCCCTGCCGGTTGTCGTTCGATTACCGGCAAATTCCGCTTCTGACACCGAGCGAGGAACTGAGCCGTTCCGCCGCGCAGATGTACAAGGACAGCGTTGATTACATGAAGGCCGCGGGCGTGCGGGTGGTGAACATGAGTTGGGGCGGGAGTCCGAGGGACATCGAAGCATCGCTCGAGGCCAAGGGTGCCGGCAAGGACGCGGCGGATCGGGCGGCCATGGCTCGCGCACTCTTCGCCATCGAACGAGATGGTCTGCGCGAGGCCATTGACTCAGCGCCCGATATCCTCTTTATCGCCGCGGCGGGCAATAGCGACAACAACAACGAGTTCGCGGAGATGATCCCAAGCGGGCTGACTTTGCCCAATCTCATGACCGTCGGTGCGGTGGACCAGGCGGGCAAACCCACGGGATTCACAACCTTCGGTCCCAACGTGCGGCTGTACGCCAACGGGTTCGAGGTCGAGAGTTATGTCCCCGGCGGCAAGCGGGTCCGTTACAGCGGCACATCGATGGCGGCCCCGAACGTCGCGAACCTGGCGGCCAAGATCCTGGCGGTCAACCCCGCCCTCACACCGGTGCAGGTGATCGAGATCATCATAAAATCCGCTGATCCGATGGAAGGTCACAGCGAACTGCTCGTTATCAACCCGAAGAAAGCGTTCGGGCGCTAAACGCCGCTGGGACGGGTCATTTTTTCCAATCGGGGAATCGACCGGGTGTCCACGGTGCGCCGGCCGCCTCCATCTCCGTATTCAAGGCCGCGATGTCCGCATCGAGTTGCTTGACGAGCGGGAGGACCTTCTCGAACTCGGACGCCGCCGCGTCGAACTGCTCGCGTTGTGTGCCCGTCGGCGGCTGGGTGGAGTTGGCGAGCGACCCGATGATCGGGTACAGACGCTCGGCGATGCCCGGCCCTCGGGCCACCATGCGGCGGTCGGCCGTGCGGTCGCCATCGAAGGCGGCTTGCAGTTCCTTGACGCGGAGACGAAGTTCATCGATGCGCTTGAAGACTTCCGACGATACGGAAGGGGTGTCGGACGCCGCTTTGCGGAGCAGCGTCAGCCTGTTGTCAGCATCGCCGAGAAGCCGCTGCGTCCCGGATACGGCACGGAAGAGGGCCGCGACCCGACTCTCGAACTCGTACTTCGCGGCGCGGGCCTCGCCGGTGGCGGCGAACGTCGCCGCGTTGAGGTCCACGATCTCGAACGAGGCCGACTCGCCCAGATCGGTCGTTACGCCGTCGATCAGCGTTGAGAGCCGAGCCGAATACGTGCCCGGGGGCGCGAGGGGGCCGTCCGAATCGAGGTCCCAGGGTGCCAACTCACCGCGCGAGAGGGAGGCCGGGCCGGACTCCGGCAGGCGCAGGTTCCAAGCGACGCGGTGAACTCCCTTATCCCGCGGCACGGTAAGCCGGCGAACAACTTTCTCCGAGGCGTCGCGTATGGTGAGCACGACCTGAGGTTCCTGCTCGCGATCTTCGGCTCGAAACTCGTCGAGTGTCGGGGACGTCCAGGTATCTTTTTTCTCCGCTTCCTTCCTTTTCTCCTTGCGGGACGTCGGTTTTTCCTTCAGGTGATACGTAATGACCGCGCCCACAGGTGGGTTCTTCGCGGCGTAGTAGGTTGCTCCGGCCCAGCCTCGTCCGTAGGTGCCGCCGAGTCGGCTCCGCTCCACGTAACTGAGGGCCGGCGCGATGGGGAAGATCCCCGCGGTCTTGTCGAACAACTCAGCCGTGGCGTGCCGCAGGGGGGTGTAATCGTCGAGGATGAAGAAGCCTCTGCCAAAGGTCGCCATGACCAGGTCGTTCTTCTCGCGCTGGATCTCGATGTCGCGCACCGCGATGGTGGGGAGTCCGGCGATCTTGATCCATTTCGCACCGCCGTCGAGCGTGTAATAGGCGGCGTACTCGGTGCCGACAAAGAGCAGGTCGGGGCGGGCGTGGTCTTCGGCGATGGTGTAGACGCAGTCCCGCTCGGGCAAGTCGCCCGCGATGCTCTTCCAGGTACGTCCCCGGTCAGTGCTCCGCAGCACGTAGGGCTTGAAGTCGCCCATCTTGTGGTTTTCGAAGGTGGCGTAGACGGTGTCCTTGTCGTGCCGCGAGGCCTCAAGATCGCTGACGTAGGTGAGGTCCGGCACGGTGGGGAAGTTCTCGATCGTGCGCCACGATTGTCCGCCGTCTTCGGTGACATGCACCAGCCCGTCATCGGTGCCGACATAGATCAGCCCCTCGACCAGCGGGGATTCGCTGAGCGCCACCGCGCTCCCCCAGATCGAGGTCGAGAGGTGTTTGCTGGGCACATCGGGCTTTTGTACCTTGCCAAAGACTTTGAGTTGGTTGCGGTCAAGACCCCGGGTCAGGTCCCCGCTGATGATGGTCCAGGAGTCCCCTCGATCATCGGATCGGAAGAGAAAGTTGCCGCCGTAGTACAGCCGCTTGTTGTTGTGGGGGCTGATGATGAGCGGGGTATCCCAGTTGAATACGAAGGGCTTGTCGCCCGGTTTTTCGCGCGGGCGGATGTCAACCTCCTCGCCGCTCCTGCGGTCGAAGCGGACCAGCCCGCCGTCCTGCGACTCGCTGTACACGATGTTGGGATCCGTGGGATCGATGGCCGGCTCGAAGCCGTCGCCGCCGGTGGTCACGAACCAGTCCTCGTTGGTGATGCCCGCGCGGTCGGTGGTGCGCGATGGGCCGCCGATGGTGTTGTTGTCCTGAGTGCCGCCGTAGACGTAGTAGAACGGTTTGGAGTTATCCACGGCCACGCGGTAGAACTGCATGACAGGGAGGTTTGGACAGAATCGCCACGTCGCGGCCTTGTCGAATGACTCGTAGACTCCGCCGTCGCAGCCGGAAATGAGGTGGTCGGTGTTGGCCGGGTTGATCCACAGGGCGTGCTCGTCAACATGCTTGTCGCGCTGGCCGGCGCGACGGAAGGTAGCGCCGCCGTCGTCGCTGACCTGCAGAAACGTGTCAAGGGCGTACACACGATCAGGGTTCAGCGGGTCGGCCACCAGTTCGTTGTAGTATTGCGGGCTGCCGGTCATGTACGTGCTGCGTCTTTCCCAGGTTTCGCCGCGGTCACGAGAGCGGAACACCCCGCCGCCTTCGGGAGCCTCGACGATGGCGTAGAGGATGTCCGGGTTCGCGGGAGAAACGTCCATGCCGATGCGCCCCTTGTCGCCCGCGGGCAGACCGCTGGTCAGTTTGCGCCATGTCTTTCCCCCGTCGGTAGTCTTGTAGATCGCCGACTCGGGGCCGCCGTTCACAAGCGTCCAGACGTGACGGCGCCGCATGTACGCCGTGGCGTACATGGTGTCGGGATCGCGAGGATCCATGTGAACCTCGTTGATGCCTGTATCCTCGGAAACGTACAGCACCCGCTCCCACGTCTTGCCTCCGTTGTCGGTGCGGTAGAGCCCCCGGTCGCCGCCCGTGCTCCAGAGCGGCCCCATCGCCGCGACGAAGACCCGGTTCGTATCGCGCGGGTCGATGGCGAACATCCCGATGTGTGCGGAGTTCTTCAGACCCGTGTTGGTGAAACTCTTTCCCCCATCGCGCGACACGTACACACCGTCACCCCACGAAACACTTCGCTGTGAGTTGTTCTCACCGGTGCCCACCCAGAGAACAGACGCGTTCCCCGGCTCGAGCGCCAGGCAGCCGATCGAGAATGATCCCTGTGTGTCGAAGATGGGAGTGAACGACACGCCCCCGTTGACGGTTTTCCAGACGCCTCCGCTCGCCACCGCCACATAGAACTCGCTGGGGCGAGCCGGGTTCACCGCCAGGTCGCCGACCCGGCCCGACATGATCGCGGGGCCCAAGCCGCGCGCGGCCAGTGATGAGAACGTGCCGGCATCCACCCGCAGATCAGTTGGCGTTTGACTCTCGGCAGGGAGTTGCGGAGTGGGAGATTGTGCAACGGAGGCTGACGAACAGAGCAAGATACACGAATGGATGAGGCATCGACGCATGATCTGGTTCCTTGTACGGCGGCCCCAAGCATAGTGGGTAGTTGAACCGCGGTCGTAGACGATGCGGCGCTTGTACACACCGCAGCGGGCACAGCCGGAAAGTGAAAAACCCGCCCCGGAACGGGCGGGTTTGGGAAATCGTCTCTTGTTCCGGTGTTCAGCGGCGCCGACGCGCGGCACAGAGCGCGCCCAGACCGATCAGGCCCAACGTTCCAGGAGAGGGCACGAGGAAGCCTCGGATCTCGCCGCCCGGGAAGACGTTCGAGTGCACATTCACATAGGCGCGGCCCTGGTGAAGATAGAGCCAGAAGTCCGCCTCGGCCAGGCCGGTATTCCCTCCGCGGCTCGGCGCGTTGAGGAACGCGGCGTTGTAACTCGACGCGAGCGTCATATCGAATGTCATGTCGTACATGCCGCTCGTACCACCGTGCGGGAACCCCGGGAACGAAGGCGTTGGGGTCGCGACACCCACCGTGCCCGTGCCCGCGACCGCCGTCGGCGCATGGATGTGGCACGCGGTGACGTTGCCCACGAGACCGGAAAACTCGACCCGAACTCGCATCGTGTGGGCATCTCGGTCAATGTCAACGATGGCGAAACCGGTTCCCGGTGAGGCGTTCGGTGGAGCCTCGGAAGGACCGTCCAGAATCGCGGTGTACGTAATAATCGCACCATTCGCCGATGCCGCTACCGCGGCCGTCGCCAAAAGCGCTCCAAATCCTTGCATCATCATGTCTTCCTCCTCTGTGATAAAACCAGACACCGGCCGCGGAAACCGGCCGTAGGCCATGCTATCCCCTAGCGATCGAGGAGGCGGCCTCAGGTTGAGAATTATGAAGCACGAACAACATGCGAACAAAATGCGGTTACACGGCGTCAATCGCAGTGCCCGTGCTCCCATTCATCAAAGAACTCGGCCACGTCAGCACCATCGATGCCACCGTCCCCATTGACATCGGCGTGTGCGTGGCCGACTTCCCATTCAAGAAAAAAAGCGTGTACATCCTCGCCATCGACACCGCCATCACGATTGAAGTCGGCGATGCAACCCGCATCAATCGTGAACTCCATGGAGAAGAGTTCGCTGGGCATATGGATGTGGTTCGCGTCGACGAAGCGGAAGGTCGCGGTGAACACATCACCCCTGTGACCGCCCGGGATGTGAAAGACCGGGTGGTAGTCAAAGAAGGGAGAGCCGAAGACCATCGAGTCACCTACTCCCATGACATGTATACCGTCACGCACAAGCAGGCCGGGGTCGATGGCCACGAGTTGTGCGCGGATATCTGATTGAGGGCTGAGTTCGTGCAGATCCCCGTGCGGATCGTGCAACTCCACGGAATGGAACCCGATCAGCCCTGTCGCATGCCCAAGAAGACCGGGGAAGATCGATGCTTCCAAAGCGATGGTTCCGTGCCCGTGGTAATGCACCACCAGTTGTCCGTTTGTGCGCCGACCGATCTCGACCTCGTCGTGCGCAACCGCGCCCGATGCGCCGATGAGCACCAGAAAAGCCGGGGCGACTCGATTGATCAAAGTCCACCTCGCGCTTCGGTTCGGTTTCATGACGAACTCTAGCCACGAAGTGTGATACGACATCAACGCGATTGTTTGACGCTGTCACCCCGGGGTGCATGCGTATTCAGGCCGTGGCATCGGGCAGGGCTCATCCTTTTTCTCCACCCGGCACGACGGCCCCGGCAACCATCCCCGCGATGTCATTCACAACAGGCGAAACTCGCCGATTCATCAAGAATTTAGTTGCAGATCCGCCGCAAGTCTGTACACTGAGCAGTCTGCGACATCTATCTTCAGCAGTTCTGCAACCCGACCCTGCGGTTTCGGAACAACCAAGACCTCGATACTGCCTGTTCGCCCGCCTGCCGGCATCGATCTCATACTTGTATTACCTGACACCGGAGCCATCGTGAAGAACCGCCCCGAAGCCGTATTCTCGCTCGTATTGCTGGCGGCCGCCGCCGGCGTGACGATCGCGCTCACGAACCCCGAGGGCGGAACCTATCAGCCCCGCCCCGCGCCGAATTTTGTCAACTGGGAGTCGCCTCATGTTTCTCCGATCGACATAACCCCCGACGGCTCCATGCTCCTGGTGGTCAACACCGCGGACAACAGGCTCGAGATCTTCGCGCTTTCTGCGGGTGGTCCCTCACTTGTCGCCGAAGTACCCGTAGGACTCGATCCGGTTTCCGTGCGTGCCCGCACCAATACCGAGGCTTGGGTCGTCAACCACATCTCCGACAGTGTCTCGATCATTAATCTGACAACCATGAATGTCGTGAGGACGCTGCGCACGGCGGATGAGCCGTGCGATGTTGTCTTTGCCGGATCGCCGCAGCGAGCGTTTGTATCCTGCTCGCAGGTCAACACGATTCAGGTATTCGACCCCGCCAACCTCAGCGCCGCGCCCGTTTCCGTCCCCATCGATGCTGAGGATCCCCGTGCCCTCGCTGTCAGCCCCGATGGCTCCACGGTCTACGCCGCGGTCTTCGAGTCCGGCAACCGGTCCACCATCGTCGCGGGCGGTTCAAGCGGACCCGGCGTGATCGGTTTTCCGCCCAACGCCGTGGGTCACCCGTCATCACCCTATGGAACGCGCAACCCGCCTCCGAACGCCGGGAAAAACTTCGAGCCGCCGCAGAGAGCGGGCAACCCCACCCCGCCACGCGTCGGTCAGATCGTCAAGCAGAACTCGTTCGGTCTATGGCTCGATGACAACAACGCGAACTGGTCGTCGATGGTCAGCGGCGCTCAGGCATCACTCTCAGGCCGTCCGGTAGGCTGGAACCTGCCCGACCGCGACCTCGCCGTCATCAACACCTCGTCGCTCAGCGTGAACTATGCCACCGGTCTCATGAACCTGTGCATGACGGTGGGGGTGAACCCGGCGACGGGGCGGATCTACGTGGTAGGTACCGACGCGACCAACGAGGTGCGGTTCGAACCCGTTCTCAACGGCAAGTTCCTCCGCGTGAATCTCGCATCGGTCAATCCTGCTTCGCTCGCCAAGTCCGTGGTTGACCTGAACACCCATCTGGATTACTCCGAGTCGACATTGCCGCAGACCGAGCGTGACAAGTCCATCGGCGACCCTCGCGCGATGGCCTGGAACGCGGCGGGAACGAAGGGGTATATCGTCGGCATGGGCAGCAATAACGTCATTGTTGTTGATGTCAACGGCGCTCGGGCCGGTCTCACCGACACGATCGAAGTGGGGGAGGGGCCGACCGGCATCTGCCTGGATGAGGCCCGCGGCGTGATGTACGTCCTGAACCGCTTTGCCGCCTCCATCAGCGTCGTCAGTCTCTCGACGGAGATGCAGACCGCCGTTGTTCCGTTCTACGATCCTACCCCCGCGGCCATCAAAGCGGGCCGCAAGCATTTGTACGACACCCACAAGAACTCGGGCCTCGGGCATATTGCCTGCGCCAGTTGCCACGTAGATGCCCGCATGGATCGTCTCGCATGGGACTTGGGCGACCCTTCGGGAGTCGTCGAGCCGCTCACGGGCCTCAACCGCGGCTTCGGCGTCCCGGGTCTAGAGCCGAACACGACATCGCCCGCGTTTGCGCCGTTCCACCCCATGAAAGGTCCGATGACCACGCAGACGCTGCAGGACATCATCGGCCACGAGCCGCACCACTGGCGGGGCGACCGCACCGGTATCGAGCACTTCAACGGCGCGTTCATCGGCCTTCAAGGGGATGACGACAACCTCACGGCGCAGGAGATGCAGGAGTTTGAGGATTACCTCGCCACGATCTACTTCGGGCCGAACCCTTTCCGCAACTTCGACAACTCGCTTCCCACCAGCCTTCCGCTGCCCGGCCACTTCCGCACGGGTCGGTTCGGCAATGCCGGTCAACCCCTGCCCAACGGCAACGCTCGCAACGGTCAGATTCTTTACACGGGGACTTCGGGCCGGCGCCTCGACAACAACGCGTTTACCTGCGTCGCGTGCCACACGCTCCCCACCGGCATGGGGCCGGATATGACCCTTGTCGGCAGTGTCTTTCAGCCCATCCCGCCCGGGCCGATGGGAGAGAGGCATCTGGGTGTCGTTTCTGTTGACGGATCAACCCAGACCACCATCAAGGTGCCTCAGACACGCAACATGGGCGAGAAGTCAGGGTGCAACTTCACCAAGACGAGCAACAACGCGGGCTTCGGTTATCTCCACGATGGATCGGTTGATTCACTCGAGCGCTTCATTGCCGAGCCGGTGTTTGGCGTTCAGAACGATCAGGAAGTCGCCGATCTTGTTGCCTTTGTACTTTGCATCCCCGGCGGGGATCTTCCGAACGGCAGCGTGAACAACCCGCAGTTTCCCCCCGGGCCGCCGAGCCAGGAGACCCACGCCGCCGTCGGCCAGCAGACCACGCTCGTCTCCGCCGCGACCCCCGAGCCGGGCCAGTTGACGCTGATCTCGAACATGATCGCAGTGGCCAACACCAACAAAGTCGGCCTGATCGTCAAAGGAATCTACGAGGGCCGACGCCGGGGGTTTGTCTATCTGGGGGGTGGTCAGTTCCAATCTGATCGCGCTGGTGAGTTTGTTTCCACCGCAACGCTGCAAGCCGCGGCGGCGCCCGGCAGTGAACTGACCTATACCGTCGTTTTCAAAGGCACCGAGACCCGGCTCGGAATCGATCGCGACCTCGACGGCACGTTCGATGGCGATGTTCCTTGCTTCGCCGATTTCAATCAGGACGGCGGCATCGATGGGAGCGATGTCGAGGCATTCTTCCTCGCGTGGGAGTCGGCAGAGTCGAGCGCCGATGTCAATCAGGATGGAGGCATCGACGGGGGCGATGTCGAGACGTTCTTCACCGCGTGGGAGGCCGGTGAATGTTGATGGAACAGCCATGACACTTCGATCAGACCTGTGCCTTCAGCGCCGGAGTGCGTGCGGCCCGCGCGTCATGGCCGTGAGACCAGCGAGCGTCAAGCGTGAAGCGAGATCGGTCGGCCGTGCTGCGAGTCGATCGTGTTGTTCTTTCGAAGGTGGGTTCACACAGCACGCGATCACGAGAGCCGCGTGAAGCACCGGAACGAGCCGGGATGGATTGATCTCAACTCGGTCCAAGAATGAGCGAGACATGCGATTCTCACAGGCAACAGCCCGCCTTGCTCTGCCGCTGATCCTCGGCTGGATCGTGCCGGCCTGCACTGTTCCTCCGCGCGCTGCCGCTCCTGATATCGAATCCGGAGCGGTGCGGGAAGGCTTCTTCCGATACCCGGTTGTGTATCTTCACATCTTTGCGGTGAACGAAGCCGTGATCCCGCCCGATGCTCTCGGCCGCTCGGTCGCCACGATCGAGCGGCACCTCGGCCGCAGGGTCGAGGTCATCGATCACGGCTCCGAGCAAGTCCCAATGACGGTGGACAACGAACTCGCCCGCGTGCCTGTCTTACCGCCGCGCGATACAAGCGGTCGCGACATCGCCGCGGCCGACATGCCCTTGTTGTTCGACAAGCCGCTTCGGGGGCTGCTCGGCGCGGCCGCGGTCGGCCACAGAATGCTCAGTACAGGCAGTCCGGAGCCGATCATCCGTCCCATCATCGAAGAGAATGTGATCATCGTCGTAGCCCTTCCCGGCCCCTCCGGCGGTGTCGGCGTAACCGGCTATGCGAGCGTCGTGCCGGTGCGCACCCCAAAGGAACTTCGGACCGGAATTGTGTTTCTGAATGCGAGCGTCATTCATCGCCGTTCCAGTTGGCTTGTGAGCAAATCCAGGCTCTATGAATGGACCCTGACCCACGAACTCGGTCATGTTCTCGGCGTTCCCGCCTCGAACTCCCACATCTGGGCCGTGCCCGGCCTCGGACCCCACTGCACGCACCCCGAGTGTGTGATGTACACCGGGCTTGATTGGCGGGTGGTGCTGTCAGGAGTTCTGAACGGCTGGCCGCTCGATTTTTGCGACGGGTGCGCATCAGAGCTTCGATCGGTACGAGAACGATGGGTCAGTTCATCAACTTCAGCTTGTACCAAGTTCACGCCACACGGCCGCTCACTT
Source organism: Phycisphaerales bacterium UBA2402 (assembly GCA_002343715.1). GTDB lineage: Bacteria > Planctomycetota > Phycisphaerae > Phycisphaerales > UBA1924 > UBA2402. The sequence continues at coordinate 35,573 of DDSA01000215.1, forward strand.
GTTTTGTCACACACAGGCCGTACCCCGGCTGGGTCTGGAAGGGAAGAACCCGATGGCCGTGACGAGTAGCCGTCTGTTGGACAACTGCCTATCATTGCGGCCCTACCGGAACCGCTTCCGGGGTTGTTTTGTCTATAGATTCTGGAGATCACAGCGTGGTTCGCATTCGGATGCAGCGTTATGGCCGTCGAAACCGTCCTTTTTACCGCATCGCCGCGGTCGAGAAGCGTGCGCGTCGTGACGGCCCCGTGATCGAGAATCTGGGATGGTACAACCCACTCTCAGCAGATGCCGCGAAGCAAATCGAGATCAATGAGGACCGTGTCAAGTACTGGCTCAGCAAAGGCGCCCAGCCATCTGATACGGTGCGCGATTTCTTGGCGAAGCGTAGTTTGGTTGATGTTAAGGCTTGGGAAGCCGATCGTGAACATGATCGCAAGGTCGTGGCGGCCAATAAGGCAAAGGCCCAAGCCGCGGCTGAAAAGACCGAAGACAAGAAGGCCTGACTTCAACTTCGGTACACAGAGATTCAACCCCGGTCGAACCGGGGTTTTTTTGGGTCATGACCGTTCGAGCGGGTCGCGACTGCGGGTGTGTGACCCAGTCGGCCGGCAATGATTCTCCCGGTTCACTCTGGAACAAAGACGCTGTAGCCCCGCTCCAGAAGCCCCGTTGGTTTTCTGTACCCATCGAGCAATCGGTCCATCGCATGATCGATGGACGTGCCGGTGTCCATCAGGATGGCCGCTTCATCGGTGCTGCTGCCGATCTGCATCAGGTACGCGAAGGTCCGGGCCATGCCGCAGTTGGCGATGAAGTCGGGGATAATGGCGAAACGCCTGTCCGCCTCTTTCTGGAGTGCCATCATGTCTCGCACCCAGACACTCATGGTCTTGCTGGTGGACTTGTACGCGAACGGGTTGTTCGCGCCGCAACTGATGACCGTGACCCCACTTCCAACCAGCTTTTTCAACCGTGGTCCTGTGAGTGTGTGGCTCGTGGCGGCGGGGACAAAGATATCGGCCTTCACGTCAAAGAGCTCGTCGCCGCTTTTGCTGGCGCACATCACCTTGTCACCCTTGCGAGGCGCGGGAAGCCCCGTCCCATTGCGTGAGAGGATCAGTGATTTGCAGTCGAGGCCGGCGGGATCCCTGGCGACCCGCACCATGCCGCTGGTTCGGTCGTAGGTGCTCGCCGAGACGAGTGTGACGCCCAGCATGTCGAGGTAATACGCTGCGAAGGCCCCGACCGCTCCCAGGCCCTCAACGATCAATCGCTTCCCGGAGAGCGACTCGCCTCGAAGGTGGTAGTAGCGTTCGATGGAGCGGCAGACGCCGTAGCCTGTGACTACATCGGCGACCATCCAGGCTCCGTCGCGTGGTCCGGGCAGGTCGGGCAGCCTGATTTTGGCCTCGCACCCCGCGTGCAACCGGGCCACCTTGTCCTCTGGGGCTTCATTCCCACGCCACGAATGTCCGCGACAGATGCCTTCCTGCGGATGTCCGATGCCGAGTACTCGTCGCGTGATCGCCGTTGCCTCACTGACTTCATCAACGTTGACATCCCCGCCCGTGCCGTAACACAGCCGAAGGTACGGCCCGATATGGCGGAACCAGCGCTCCAGGACCCCCGCCTTCTCGTGCGGGTGCTTGGCCGGGTCGAAACGAATGACGCTTTTACCCCCGCCGATGTCAGGCCCGCAGACGCGGAACTTGACCCCCATGGTCTTGGCGAGAAAGACCGCTTCTTCGCGGGTGGCGGTAGCCCGCATGCGCGTGCCCCCGCCCGCCGCGCCGCCCGTGAGTGTATCGATGGCGAGCCATCCCACGGCGTCGGTCCGGTCGTCGTGCCACTCGACGATGATCGAAGGCTCGCGCTCAAAGAACTTCTTGTACTTGGCGAAACCTGTCATCGGAGTCCACACTTTCTGTAATCAGGGGCGGCCGGCACTGCTTGTCGCATGTCAACGCACATCGCTCCGCGGTGGGCAGAACCGCCCAGACCGCGTTCGCCAGAGTTCACGCCCCTCGGCGGCTCACTTGTTGCTCACCAGCGTCTTGGGAAGCCCCAGCGCGCCGTTCTTGCTATCGTCGATCTTCTTGTCGGTCTTCATCTTCGCGACACGCTCCGCGCGGGTCATGACGCTGCGCTTGCCGGCGAGGTTGGCGGAGACTTTAAGTGAACGGTCGAGGCTCATGGCTGTGTCCCTTTGCTCTGTTGCGGCGCGTACGGCCCATGACCGCTCGCCCGACGCGACTACTTGAACTTCTCCCAGGCGGGTTTCGAGAAGTTGGAGGAGCCTTTGAACTCCTTCTGCCACCTCTGACCCAACCGGGCGACGGCCGCTTCGATGTTCGTTCGCGCCGTCAGTCGATTGCTGTACTCTTCGCTCGTGATTCCCTTCGCCGCAATCAGCCAATAGGCCGCCGTGGACGGGTCTGGATTATTGGTGTTTGACCCCACCTTGTCCACCGGCACTGCAAAGGCGTCGAGTCCATTCTCGCACAAGAACTTCACGGCTCGCTCGGCTTCAGTTCGGGTCATCTGAGCCAGTTTCAGATAGTTGCGGTCAACCTCGCGCGGGTCCCCCTGGAGAAGTCCCTTCCCGGTGATCGTGATCGGAGCGGAACTGGATGGCACCGTACGTGGTGGTAGTTGATTCGATTTCGCGGGATCGCTCGCCTTCTTTGGAGAGGTATCGGGCACCGATCGAGTTGGGGGTGGTGCAATGACCGGAGGGTTCTCAGTCGGCTCCATGATGGAAGGACGCTGGGTCGGCTCTTGTCCCGGCTGGCGTTGGGCCGTGCCCATCTGCCATCCCAGGAGCCAGCCGAGAAACGCGAGCGCGATCAAAAGCGCCGACGCGATATAGATCGCGTTCACCGGCACCCGAACAGTGCCTCCACCGAGAAGATTTGAACCCCAGGCAGGCGTTGGGTCGCCGCTGTCTTCCCGTGCAGGAGTCGTAGGGCCGGCGGAGGCTGGCTTGAGTTCCACGCGAATCACCGGCTTCTCTGGACGGGGCGGAGGGTTCAATGGGCGTGGCGACATGCCGGGCCGCCATCCAACACCCGGGTTCATGGCCTCACGCGACATGTCCGAGGCGGATGCGCCTGCCCCGCGCATGAGGTCGAAGAGGGGTTGGGTCTTTCTCGATGGTGAGGGCATGCCGCACTGATCGTACCGCCCATCCCACTCGGGGCGCGTCCGCCGGGGTCCGTTCACCGAGTCAACAACCGCCCGCGGTCCAAGCCCTGAAAAATGTCTCGACGTCGCTCCCGTCGACCCCTCCATCACGATTCACATCTGCGCGGGGCAGCGCGAGCGGCCAATCGGTAAAGAATGCTTCGAGATCGGCACCATCGACTCCGCCATCCCGGTTGTAGTCCGCGGCACACTCGTCACCAGACTCCATGGCCGCGGCGATCAACGCACCCACCTCACGATCCGACAGCGCGATGTACCCCTCGGCGATCAGATGCGTGCGATCCGTTGGTGTGACGTACCAACCACGCTCCACGAGCTCCGCCTCGCTTGTCAGGCGATCAAACCTCACGCTCGCCGTGCGGTGGCGCTGGGCCGCGATGCGATCCGCGGCCGTGCTGTATGCCGGCAGAAAGTTATCTTTCGTGTCGGAGACAGGCGGCGACACGGCGATCACGAAGTACAGCGACTCCGACCCCCAGCCCTGGCTCTCCCAGATCGATGACAGGCGGGTGATGATGGCCCCGATGTTGTCCTCGAACGCCGCAGCGGAATTGCCGGGCAATATCCCCATGGGTCCGGCGGAAGGGAGCGTTTCCGTCCTGTCATTGACGCCGAAGGAAACACGGATCAGCACCAGAGAAGGTTCTTGCTGCATCGATCGGATCAGCGAGAAAAATGAAACGAGCGTGTCATCCGGCGCGGCGATCAGATCCGCCGCGGCATCGCGGGCCGAGTGACCGCCCGCGGCATAAATAGTGCTGACCGAAGCGCCGGAAATACGGTCGGGACGCTCGGCCCGCATCCACGAACCGAAGAATGGCCCGCGGATCGCTGGACCGCCTGCCTGCGTCCAACGGAATGCCACCGGGCTGTTGCGTTCCGCGGCCGGTATGTTAATGATACCCGCCGCCACTCGGTTCGCTCCCGCCGTCGAAATATCCGTGAGCGGTGAAAGAGTAGTAAACGGAGATGCGTCGATACGCACCACGGGCCGAAACGTGCCCGCACCGCCGTCAGCGAACTGCCCGTACACAAAGTGGAACCGCAGCGGGCCATTCACCCCAAGCGGGCTGCCCACTCGCAGGGTGAGACCGGCATTCGACAGACTCGCGGCCGACTCGCCCGAGGGAAGGAAGAGATATCCGAGCGGGGGCAGCCCTTCGCCGCACGTCGAGTGCAAATGAGGTGGTGCGCCCGTGTAGCGAAACTGTCCTTGCGAGGCGTTGGCCTGCGTGATGCTTTCCCACCCTACGCCCGCACCGTTCCCCGCGTTCTCGCCGGAGGCGTGAAGTCCAGTGGCGAACAAGCCAGAGCGAGCGTGCATGGCCCTGGCCCAGCCCTCATCCCATCCGTGTCCCTGGAATAACTGCGTGGAATCACCGATCATGACGACGTCCACGCGTCGTGTGGCCGCGGCATCCCAAAAGGCCCGCAGCGACTCTGCCCCTGTTGTCGAACCACCAGCGGCACATACCCTGAGTGCCGCCACGCTGGCCAAGACGAGTCCGTTCATGGAACTCACCTCACAAGTTGTGCGCCCCGCGTTCGCCTTGACACATCGAAAACAGGTGCGCCGCACCGGTCCCCCCGGGCGGCAACGATGCCCACGGAGTCTCATGGACCGTTCGGTCTTGGAGCAACATATGCGGGTTGGGGGGGAGGGTCAAGTTCAGGCTGGCGGCACAGCGGACGCACAGTCAAGCGGCCCAGGTCATCTTCCGCATTCGCTGCCCTACACTCATCCTGCTTATGACGATCCGCCCGGAAGACGTGCTCAATATCGACCCACCGCCCATGTCCCGCATGGAGGCGCTCTACCTGCCGTCGATCTTCAAGGGCTTCGGCACCACCCTTCGCCATATGTTCACATCGTGGGGACAGGGCCGCACCAGCCGGGTCATGCAGTACCCCGAAGTCCGGCGAGAGCACCTGAAAGTCGAGGACGGCGGTCAGAACGCCGGCAACTTCCGGGGCGTCCACCGACTCAACCGCGATGAGCAGGGCCGCGTGAAGTGCGTGGCGTGCATGATGTGCCCCACGATCTGCCCGGCCCGGTGCATCCACATCCAGGCCGCCGAAAGCCCCTGGGACGACCGCGAGAAATACCCGGCGAAGTTCGAGATCGACGAACTCCGCTGCATCTATTGCGGCATGTGCGAGGAGGCCTGCCCAGTCGATGCCATCGAACTCACCACCGAGTACGACATCGTCGGGGCCAGCCGTCAGGAGATGATCTTCGACAAGGAGAAACTCCTGCACATCTACGACGTGACGATCAACAAGAAGCCGATGTAACCCTCCCCGAGGCCCGTTCCGCCCGGTCTCGGGCGTACCCTCTTTCCCGGTCAAGCCCTGATCTCCACCCGCACGCACGGAGATCGGCGCGTTCACGCGCGCCGCACACGACGCATGTTCGAGCGATTGACCGAAACGTTCCACGGCCTGTTCCGTTCCCTCAGCGGCAACGCTTCCATCAGCGAGAAAAACGTTGCCGATGCCATGGCCGATGTCCGGCGCGCCCTGCTCGAAGCAGATGTGAATGTCGGCGTCGCCGATGATTTCTGCAGCGAGGTCATGCGGGACGCCGTCGGCCGCGACGTCACCAAGAGCCTTCGGCCCGGCGAAGAAATGATCGGCATTGTCCACCGCCGCCTCGTCGAGTTTCTCGGCGGTGTGCCCGAGCAGGCCGATGGCGACAATCCCCTTTCGGCCCTGATGCCGCGGGTTCCCGCGCCGAGTGCGTCCGCCCCGGACCTCATCATGCGCGTCAGCCCGGGGCCGACCGTTGTGATGATGTGCGGCCTGCAGGGATCGGGCAAGACCACCACTTGCGGCAAGATCGCGGCCTATCTCCGCAAGAGGGGCCGCAGTGTCATGCTCGCCGCGGCGGACCTGCAGCGCCCAGCCGCGGTCGAGCAGCTGGAGACCATTGCCGGCCAGATTCAACGGGAAGCCCCCGGCGGCCCCAGCGTGGATTTTTACGCCGAAAAGGACAAAGTCGCCGAGTACGGCAAGGCCGTAGGGGTCGCGGTGCAGGTGTGCCGACGAGCCTTGGAGGCGGCGAAGAAGGCGGGCAGCGACGTCCTCATCCTCGATACCGCGGGCCGTCTGCACGTGAACGATGCGCTGATGGGCGAGCTGACGCAGGTCCGCAACATCGTCCAGCCTCACCACATCTTCCTGGTGGTCGACGCGATGACCGGGCAGGACGCCGTCAAGTCCGCGAAGAGTTTTCACGAGCGGCTGGAGGTAGATGGCATCATCTTGACCAAGTACGACAGCGATACCCGCGGCGGCGCGGCGATCTCGGTCAAGCACGTCACCGGCGCACCGATCAGGTTTGTCGGCGTCGGGGAGAAACTCGATGCGCTCGAGGAGTTCCACCCCGGCCGGGTCGCGGGGCGAATCCTGGGCATGGGCGACGTCGTCGCGCTGGTCGAGAAGGCGCAGGAACAGGTCTCCGAGGATGAGGCCAAGCGCATGGAGGCCAAACTCGCCAAGGGCGAGATGACCATGGACGACTTCCTGGGTCAACTCAAGACCCTGCGTCGCATGGGGCCGCTGCGCCAACTCATGGGGCTTCTTCCGGGCGTGGGATCGCTCATGAAGGATGTTCATATCGAGGAAGATCACCTCGACCGGGTGCAGGCGATCATCTCATCAATGAACCGGAAGGAGCGTGCCAGGCCGTCGATCATCGACATCAGCCGACGAAAGCGCATCGCCGCGGGGTCAGGCACCAGACCCGAGGAAATCAGCCAACTCGTCAAGCAGTTCGAGATGATCAACAAACTCACGAAGGAGATGTCCGGGTCCTCCATGAAAGACCGCGTCAAGGCCGTCAAGGAGATGTCGGCCAAGGGTGACGGGATTTCGGGGATGGTCCCCGGCCTCCGCGGCATGCCCGGTCTGACCGCCAGGGGCTCCACGCACATGTCAAGCCCGAAGGATCGTTTCAAGAAGCGTAAGCGCTGAGCGTTTTTCGGGACGTTTTGCTTCGTCTTGCGGATCGCTCGATCGTGCGGGTTCGTGCGGCTCCGGGATTCGAGTTCGTTCCTCCGACTGCTACAGTTCACTGTGCAACGCACCGTGTACCTGGAAACTTTCGGATGCCAGATGAACGAGTTGGACAGCGAACTCGTCGCCGGGCAACTGCGCGCCCTGGGCTATCGCTTCACCCCCGAGCGTGACTCGGCGGACGTCGTTCTGTACAACACCTGCTCCGTTCGTGAGCACGCCGAGCAGAAGGTGTGGTCACGGCTGGGTGAACTGACCGATCGCAAGAAGGAGGAACCCGGCCTGGTGGTGGGCGTCCTGGGCTGTTTGGCGGAACGCGACGGCGCGGACCTCATGAAACGCATGCCCGTGGTCGATGTCATGGTCGGGCCGGGGGAACTGGACAAACTACCCGGCCTGCTCGACAACGCCGTCCGTACCCGGGCCGCCATGCTCGCCGACGGCGTTGATGCCGGGCGTGGAGTGCCGCGCAGCGCGGGGCAGGCGGCGCTGCAGGGCAACACCTCCCGCCGCAGCGGCACGCTGGCCGCGGCGGCGGACACGCTGGAGATGCTCGACCTGTCCCGTGCGGTTTCGCCGCTCGACGAATCCGGTCCGAAGCGATCGGCGTACGTTCGGATCACGCGCGGCTGCAACAAGTTCTGCACGTACTGCGTGGTTCCCTTCACCCGCGGCGCCGAGGTGCACCGCCCGCCGGAGCACATCATCGAGGAGTGCAAACGCCTCGCCGATGCCGGAGTTCTGGAGATCACGCTCCTCGGGCAGACAGTCAACCACTACCGATTCGAGCACGGGGCCGCCGTCAGCGTGGGCGGCATCACGCAGCCGCAGAAGGGCCGAAGTTACGCCGGTGGCCACCGGCGCGATCCCTTCGCCGGGGCGAACGTCACGACCTTCGCGGATCTCCTTCAGCGTATCCACGATGAGGTTCCCACCATCGCCCGTCTTCGCTTTGTCACCAGTTACCCACGCGATTTCGGGGATGACGTGCTCGAAGTCATCCGCGATCACCCTCGCCTCTGCCGCTATCTGCACGTGCCCGCCCAGTCCGGCAGCGACCGCATCCTCGGCATGATGAACCGCGGCTATGCCGTGGGTGAATACCTGGAGTTTCTCGACCGGGCGAGGGGTTTTCTGCACCAACCCGAGAGCGGTCGCCCGTGCGAGGTATCAGGAGATTTCATCGTCGGATTTCCAACCGAGACGGATGCTGACTTCGCGGCCACAATGGCCCTGACCCGCAAGGCGCAGTACAAGAACGCTTTTATCTTCAAGTACTCACCCCGGCCCGGAACCACCGCCCACGAAAGACTCACAGACGATGTACCCGAGGCCGTCAAGCGTCGCAGGAACAATGAGTTGCTCGCGCTCCAGGCCGAGATATCCCAGACCGTCGCGTCGTCGTACGTCGGTCGAACGGTCGATGTCTTCGTCGAGGGCTTCAGTTCCCACGAGCGAAAACGGCGTTCCGCGGGTCCAACACGCGACGAGCACTCCCGCGGCGATCGTGGGATCGGGTTGACCGTCAACGGTCGCTCGATCGGCCACGGGAGCGCGTGCGCCATCGATGATGAGGCCGAACCAGCGCCGCCGGCGCGAGAGGCGCAGTTCGTGGGACGGACCGACACAGACATGATCGTGGTCTTCGATGCCCCGCGCGATGAAAACTCGCTCGCCGGCAGCATGGTCCGCGTCCGCATCGATGAGGCCCGCGCTTTAAGCCTCGCCGGTGAGCGTGTGGCCTGACACCCGTCCGTGGATGGGTTGCTCAGCCGATGAATCGCTCTCCCAGCCGATCCATCAGCGACGCCCACACGTCCTCGGGCGACCGGGCCGCATCGAGGACGATGTGTCTCGCGGGATCCGTTCTGGCCATCTCCAGGTATCCTCGGCGAACGTTCGCGTGATACGCCGCGCCGCGCTGCTCGATCCGATCCGCGAACAGGGACACGGTGCTCGGGGACGCGGTTTTTTTACGGCCCACTTTTTCAGCACCGCTCGTCCGTAGCGCGGCGGTCGCCTCGTCCACGTCGAAGACAATCACAAGGTCCGGCTCTGTTCCCCGAAGGGCCACACCCGCGACCGCGCGGATGTGCTCTACCGGCACGCCCCCCGCGGCACCCTGGTAGGCATAGGTCGAGGAGACGAACCGATCCGCGATCACGACCTCGCCGCGCGAGAGCGCGGGGCGGATCGTCTCCTCCACCAGTTGCGCCCGGCTGGCCATGTAGAGCAGCATCTCACAGTGCGGGGTCATCTCGCTGTTTCGGTCGAGCAGCACAGCCCTGATCTGCTCTCCCACGCGCGTTCCCCCCGGTTCACGAACATGACACGCCGGCACGCCGGCATCCGCACACACCGCGAGCAGCCGGTTCAGCTGTGTGGACTTGCCGGACCCGTCCGGTCCTTCAAAGACAAGGAACGCGCCACGGAGTTTGGTGAGCCAGGGATATGGAGCGCTGGTCATGCAGGGCGTGAGTGTAACGCATGACCAGCGAGAAGGGAATGAGCGCCGGGCCTTTCATGGTCGCAGTTCATCGAGGGTGACGACTCGATACGAGCCGGGGCCGTCGCCGTGGGCGTTGGCGATGGCGGGCAGCAGGCCGGTGGGGTCGGGGTCGATGAACTGAAGGGCCTTGATGATCGCGGGCCGGTTGCCCGTTGAACCGCGCGGATTCATGCGATCCAGCTCCGCCAGTGTGGCATCGGGCCCCTGCCCCCACGTCGCGTCAGGCCCCGATCGCCGAATGCTGCGAGTCAGCAGGAACACAAGATCGGGGTTGAGTTGGAGCGCCGCACGCAGGCCGATGAGCGGATCGGATCGGCCGCTGGGCCGCACGCCATCGAGCCAGGCACCCAGCCTCGTCTTCACTTCATCGGTTGCTCGCACCATCGTCGTCGTCGGATCGAAGAGCTCAGCCGTCGTGGAATCAACGCCCGGCGAGTGGCGGAAGACGACCACTTGGAAGGATTGCGATGGTTCCAACCTCGACACGGACCTGGCGAGTTCTGCCTTCACGAAATGGAGGCTCGTGGTCATCGCGCCGGAAGCATCTAACACGTAGACGACCCGCGCGGCGCGTTCGGACTTCACCCCCGCAAAGATCGCGGGGCCGGGATTCGATGGAGGTGGAGGCGCTGGGCCTGCGGGCGGCTGGGGAGGTGGGGCTTTCGGAGCCGGACGAGACACCGGTTCAGGCGGCCGAGTAACGATCGGCGGCGCGGGCGGCAGGTCCGCGGGGATCAGTTGTGTCATCGCCGCAACAGACGGAGGCGGTGTGGGGTGGGGAGCGGGTTCAGCGGGTGCTTGTGGCGGAGGCTGTTCGATCCGAGCCGGAGGGGCAAGTGTCAGCACCGAATCGACGATCGGCGCATCAGTCAAGCGTCGGGGTTCAGCGAGCCTGATCCGCACAAACCCGGCCAGCATCGCGGCATGTACAGCGAATGAAGCCACGATCGGCACCACGATCGCGGGTCGGAGCCAGCGTTTCCACATGCTTGACGGGTTGGCAGCGGGCAAACTCATCCGAAACGCCGGATTGGCTTGTGAAAGCCCGCGCCGGCAAGTGTAATTATATCGGTAGTTCAGTCAGTCTTTCGCCTGGGCTTCCCGTCGCCCGAGCGGGGGAAGCAACGCGCGATCGAAGGACAACGCGCCCGCTCCCGAAAAAACCAATGACATGGCCGCGCACAGCAGGATGAACTGCCACATGAGTACCGCATGAACGGCGTTGCCTGCTGCGTCGCGAGCGAAGGCGGGATGGTTGGGCAGGAACCCGAGCAGCGTGTCGTTCGCTTGAATCGCCGGGCCGATCTTGGTCAGCCACATCGCCACCGCCATGGTCACGGCGAGATTCAGAGCAGCAAACCGGGTCATCAGCCCAACCAGCACGAATAGACCGCCGACCAGCTCGGCAACCGCCACGGCCCATGCGAGGTAGACCGGCCAGCGGCCCTCACCAAGTCTGGCGGGCAGGAGCGGCATGCCCGCCGTCCCGTTCGCGGCCGGGGCCGGATTGGCCGAACTATGAACGAGCAAGGCGATGCCGTACACCGCGCGCACGCTGGTCTCGTTTGGAAAATCCGCGCCTGAATAGTTGGATGTCACCGGGGTGTTCTGATGTTCCGATTCGAGGAGTGGGCGAGCAACAGTGAGAATGGATGCTCCCGATCCTGCCAAGGCAGGAGTAGCATGTGAGATCTGCTTATCCGTGGTTTTAGATTCCTCGGGTTTGTTCGGATCGGACTTGTCAGTCGCGGGGCGTTCTGGTGAACGGTCGGGTGGCGAGGCGACATCGCCCGGTGCGGGCACTTTCGGGATGGAGTTCGGTTCGGGTTTCGTCCCGCCTGAGATCACGCCCATGTTGGCCAGTGCCGCGGCGGCTTCGCCCTTTACCGGCATTTCCTGAAGAACCTTTCCGAACCCCGCCCAGAGAAATGTGATACCCAGGGCAACCCGAAGGAAAATGGGAGCGAGAGAGTGTCCCGTGCTGCACGAGCCTGCCATGATCGATCATCCTTTCAGCCAGACTGGTCAGTCAGCGGCGCATTGCCGTTGTTGGGAATTGCCTTCCTGGCGATTCAATGATAATCCGTCTGGCCGACCCGGCGGAATAAGATTTGTGACAAGAGCCGCGGGCGTGGCGGAACTGGCAGACGCGCGGGACTTAGGATCCCGTGGCCGAAAGGCTGTGCAGGTTCGATTCCTGTCGCCCGCATTCCGGTGGCATGTATGAATCGGGTTGGTTGGCGAGGGGCGAACCACACGTGTGGTATCTCGACCGTCCGTGTTTGAACAGACTGTGCGTCCATGTCGGCGTGCGGTATTGATGTACACCGATCGGCCTCGCGTTGGCGAGGGCACCAACCCGGTTCATCGCGGCCCCGGTCGTGGGGGGCTTGGGGCAGGGTTGAGAAAGTTCCGCGGCATGAGGGTGCGGAACGGATCCTGGCCAAATCCGCCGAACGGGTCGCGTTGCACGGGCACGTTCCTGTACACGATCTCCGCGTTGAGATAGCGGCTCTGGTTAAGTGTGTTTTCCGCTGCGTCGGAGCTGGGGCGAAGGATGACGTCAACGGTGTTCCCCCGCGGGGCGGGGCAAGGCCCCGTGACGGAGCGAGAGCCGTCCGATTGACGCGACCGCACGGTAGTCTGCCCGTTGATCGAGATCGTGATCGTTGACGCCATGAACGTCTGAATACCGGCGTTGTTCGGGATGGACTTGCCCGTCATGATCGATCCGACTTTGTGCTCGGCATCTCCGTCTTTGATCCAGACATCGAAGGCGATCGGCACGGGCAGGCTCTCACTCCCAAAGTCGATCGAGGCCGTGGGGCGTCCGGTCTGATTGATGAATCGGTCGAGCGGTTCGCGTCCGTACACAACGTTCTCGGGGGCGAGCGCTTCGCGGATCTGCCGTGTTGTGTCTTCCGTCGGCGCGATGGCCGTCGGCCCCCCATCCGCTGGAACAACCTGAACTGATGTGCCAAGCGTCATGGGTGTAGGTGCGCCTCCCGTGGGAGGTTGTGACAGCCCAAAGCCTTGCACGACCAGGAAACCGCGGACCTGTGATCCTGTGGACGGTGATCGAAGGAGCGAGGCACGAATGGGATGTTCACCCGGTTGAAGATCGTCAGGCAACCGAACGGTGATGCCGCACTCACTGCCCACCATGCCGACCCCCAACCGGCTCAAGGAACCAGCACCCGAAAGTGAACCGATTGCAGATGGATCCTTCCCGTCCAGACCCCCAAAGATGCCCGCACCCGAACTACGCGAACGAATCACCTCGGCGGGTTTGCCACCGATCGTGATCGCATCCAGCGAGATATCGGCGGATGATGCAGTCCCCGAGGCACCTCGATACTCTTTGACCCGGATCAGCACAGGGATCGTTGCTCCCGCGCGGGCCGTTTCGCGGGTGACAAGTTCGAGCGGCAGCGTGTTCTCTCTGAACTTCGCTTCCTGAGCTTTGCTCAAGACCCCGTCGAGTTTGGCCCGCTCGATCAGGTCGCCCCACGCCTCGGACCACGGCCGAGTCAGGTCCGCCTGGGCCGCGAGCGTGTGCTCAATGACCCGTTGGTATTGCTGGGGCGACAGTGTGTTGGCCAGCGCTCTGTTCATCAGTTCCGTGGCGATGGCGTCGAGATGGCGGGGCGTCGCGTGACCCGCCTCCCACAGAAGCAGCCCTACAGGCTTGAAACGATTGAGGTATGTGCCGGTCAACGCGGCGTAACCAATCACCCCGTAGGGGATGGAGGTCACCCCGATGAGAAAGAGACCCAACAGTGCCGCGCTTGGGCTGCGCCGCCGCATGCCGATCTGCACCGATCCGTCCCGTTTCAGACCCGCACCGCATTCGGGGCACGTCACAGTTTCCGGGTAGATGCCGAGCAGATCGAACCGGCATTGGCGGCACACCGGGTGATTGTTGACTCTGCGGCCTCGCAGGCCGGCCACAAGAAACAGCAAGCCAACCAAAAGGAGAGTCAGAAGGATGAGAAGCAGTGTCGGAACCATGGATCATAATGAGGGATGGATGCAGGGACAAAAGCCGTCGGTTTGTTCGTTTGCTTGTTGGTCGGTAGATGCGCGTTCGGGCGATTCAAGTCAGCTTCAGAATGAATAGCCACTGAATGATCGAGTCAGCCGAAAGACAGGCCATCGGGGAACAGCCACGCGCCGGCGATGGGGGCGGGCACGCTACAACCCGTGATCGCCGGAAGGCCGATCGAGACTCGGTCTTGACACAAGGCACCAAGGACGGCCCATTCCACGGCCTCGCGGTGGGTCGCCGGTACCCCGTGTTCGTCTGTCAGCCCGATGTGTTCAGGGCAGTTGGCTTCGATGGCTCGGCGGAGCGCGAGATTCAACACACCGCCACCGGCAAGCAGTACCGAGTGTGCGCCTCGGGCGGCATCGGCGATCACCCGCCCGATGGCTACACACGCGGTCGCGGCGATATCGCTCGCGGGCAGGTGAGCACGATAGCGGCTGATCCAATCCGCGGTCTCATCGCCGGTGCCCAGCGATCGACGCGGCCCGCGCAGCGAGGCGAAGATGCCGTCGAGGTCTTCGAAGGCTCCCTCGTCCACGCTCCCGCCAATGGCGCTGCTTCCTCCCTCATCAAAGGGTTTTCGCAACAGCAACCGTGCAATTCCGTCGAGCAGGTTGTTGCACGGGCACAAGTCGCTCGCGGTCACTCCCAACACTCCCATGTCGCGTTCGATCCGCGTGATGTTTGCAAAGCCACCAAGGTTCACAACCGCGATCTTCGCCGCGATCGCTCGGAAAAGCACATAATCGGCGATCGGTGTGAGCGGCGCCCCCTGCCCACTCGCTGCGATGTCGGCGGCTCGCAGGTCGAAGACGACCGGACAACGCATCGCCGCGGCGATCGGTGCCGGCTGCATCAACTGCCAGGAAAGAGGCGGCTTGTGATAGACCGTCTGGCCGTGAACACACACCAGATCGGGGCGGATGGCCGTGTCCATGCCGCACAAACGCTCGCACGCTTCGACGTGGAGCAGCGCCAACTCGCGCATAAGCGAGGCGACTTCGCCCGCGGTGACCGGTGCCTGTTCCGCGACCGTTCGCAGCCGGGCGGCCAGGTCGCCCAGCGGCAGGCTCACCGCGCCCACCACGCATGCCTTCATCTCCTCCAGCCCTCGTCCTTCAACGGCAATGAAGGCGGCATCCAGCCCGTCGATGCTGGTGCCCGTCATGCAGCCGATGATGTGACGGATGGGGTTACTCAAAGAGTGTCACCTCTGCTGCGGCGGGGGAGGGGAACGAGCCGATCACCTGATCAAAGTATGTAAGACTATGTGACAGCCCGCCTTCACGTGATCGACATCGCCACAGGCGAGCGTGCTCCGCCGCAAGCGAGCGGAACTCATCGGGAAGAGAGGTCAAGGCGGCTGTAATGCCGCCGCGGCGTGCGACCCCGCGCCGCGCGGCCGTCAGGGCGTATCGGGCGGTGTGGGTCAGTTCCTCGCGCACCAGGGTCGAGAGGCCTTCCGCCGGGATTCGTCGTGCAAGGTTCTCCAGTCGCGCTAATGCATCAGACCAGAGTTGGATCGGTCCGACCTCGCGCTGTTCGCCGAGTTGCTTGAACATGTCGATGAATACCGCCGTTTGGTTGAGCAGTCTTGTGCGCGTGGGGTGCGAGAGCGCGCCGCAGACCTCACGCAGAGGCAGATCGGCATCACCGATGGCATCCAGCCAACGTGAAGACTCACCCGTCGGGTCCCCGAAGAGATGGAGCGATTCCGCCTCGGCACTGAATGCTCCATCTGGGTTCCACGCCGCCTGAGCCGCCTCTGCCAAGGCGTGCATGGTGAGAGGCCATTGTTGATGATGACCGCTGTCGCCCCAATCGCAGACGAGGAAGCCCTCCGCCCCATGCCTCAGGCCCCCAATCGCGGCGGCCGCCAGATTGCCCCGACGCTCGGTTGTCCGGCCGGTGATGGAGCGCCACGTCGATGTGCCGGGGCAGACCCAGAACGGGTGGCCGTTCAGCATCTCGCCCCATTGGTTGAACGGCGAATCCGGCTCGTATCCCCAGGCCAGGGCCGTGACATCGGGGGGTATGTCCGCAACGCACTCAGGATGCGACAACGCAATGTCGCCCCAGAACTGGGCACGCTTGCCGCGATGCCGCACCGCCGCGGCGATGTTCCTCACAAACTCCATGTACACCGCGGCTCGCCCCCGGCGTTCGACCTCGGCCCTGCTCCGACCAAACGCGATGTCGTAGACCTCATCGCACCCGATGTTGACGTGCGGTGAAGTAAAGCACGGGAGAAGTTGGTTGAGCAAACCTTCGACAAAAGCGATTGATTCGGGGATGGTGGGGCAGAGGGAGAACGGGCCGCTCCTGGGCCAGATATCGAACATCCAATCTCCGTGAGTCTCCGCGAGGTTGGCATATGCACGGTGGCGGAGCCAGGGAACCATGTGACCGAAGCAGTTCTGATTCGCGGCTAGTTC
The DNA here is from genome assembly GCA_002343715.1 of Phycisphaerales bacterium UBA2402. Lineage (GTDB taxonomy): Bacteria > Planctomycetota > Phycisphaerae > Phycisphaerales > UBA1924 > UBA2402. The sequence goes on from DDSA01000215.1 coordinate 51,789, forward strand.
GATGCCGCGCACAGAGGCGTACGCGTCGAGTTCTCTCACCTCTTGCGGCGTCATCGGGGACCAGCCACTCCAGACCTCTTCGTGCCCCTCATAGGCGAACGTGTGCTCGGTATAGAGCTGCAGGTGGTTGAACTTGAGGTTCACGAGAAGGTCAACGATCTCTCGCAGATGAGTCATCGTGGGCACCCGATCACGCGACACATCGAGCATAACCCCACGCACCTGGAATGCAGGCCGATCATGAATGACCTGACAGGGAATGCCGATCGGGTTTGCCCGGACAAGTTGGGCCAGGGTTGCCAGCGCGTGACGGGCGCCTTCTTGTGAGCCCGCCGTGATCTCAATGGGATTGTTCGGATTGATTCGGAGCGTGTACGCGCCTTTCGGCGATGCGGCATCGGGCATCCAACGAACCCACGGGATCTCGGTGGTTGCGGCGAGGCCCAACTCACCTTCAAGGCTCGGAGAGAGTAAACCCGGCTCCCAGCCCGCGCAGCCGCGTGACTGGGGCACCGTATGCAACCCGGCGATGGGATGAACTTCGACCGGAACAGGAAGGAGCATCAACCATGATGCTACGGGTCATCCGGGCGATAGAGATGCGAGAGAACGACGCATCGATTCGCGCATGAAAAAACCCGTCCGCGTGTTTCCGCCC
>DDSA01000012.1:0-646 GCA_002343715.1 Phycisphaerales bacterium UBA2402
GGAGATCGGCGCCGTGGTGCCGCAGTCCTGCGGCGCACCGGCCAGCGATGCCGCGGAACTCCTCGCCCTGCGCGAGGTCTTCGGCGACCGCCTCGCCGCGTTGCCGATCATCCCCATCCCTCCGATTGTCGGCGATTGCGCCGCCGGCGCGGGAGGACTTCAGGCCGCCGCCGCGGCCTTGTGCCTGCATCACCGCGAACTGCCATCGCACCTTCGCTGGAACGGAACCACCTTCATCGCCGCACCCGCCGAACCATTCGATCTGAATCGCGTGCTGGTCTGTACCGGCTCGCTGGCGGGTCAGAACGCGGCGATGATCCTGGGCCGGGTGTAGTCCTCATCGGTTCGGTGATATCCCTACGATCGCCCCGGTGGGATGGCAGAGCGGTTGAACGCGCCGGACTTGAAATCCGGTACAGGGCTCGTCCCTGTCAGGGGTTCGAATCCCCTTCCCACCGCTTGGGACACTCGGATGAATGGCGGCGGTGATCGAACAACGATCGTCCGTGCGTCGAGCGATCAAATGAAAAGCCCGGCGCACCCGCGCCGGGCCTTCATGCTCAACTCATCGCTTCACGATCAGCCACATCCGCCGGCTTCCCAGGCGTTGAAGAAGTACGAAACGTCCGCGCCGTCGATGCCGCCG
>DDSA01000012.1:873-17181 GCA_002343715.1 Phycisphaerales bacterium UBA2402
CGTCGATGCCGCCGTCCTGGTTGACATCGGCGGAGGCATCGCCCGCTTCCCAGGCGTCGAAGAAGGCGTCCACATCGCCGCCGTCGATGCCGCCGTCCTGGTTGAAGTCCGCCGGGCAGTTGCCGCCGCCGCCGTTGTCATCGGGGCGTTGCACGGCATCCTCGAAGACCTCCGCACCGATGGACTGAACGCGCCAGGTGCCGGGGTTGTCGGCATCGCGGTAGAAGATATCGCAGTCGGTGAACGGGGTGGAGCCGAGCATGGTAAAAGTCACGCTGTCGGTGGGATTGGCGGACCAGGCCAGGGGCTGGCCGATCGAACTCTTGAAGATGCGGATCGCGCCGAAGATCCAGCGGTTGCCCCATGGGTCCTGGTACGGGTTGGCGACGTTGGTGGGGTAGACGATGGCGTTCCACCCGGAGAATGTCGGGCCGCTGAGCACCGCGGGAACGTTCTGCACCGGGGTGCGGGGGAAGATAAAGATGTCGTCGGTGCGGCCGTGCCGGCTGACCGAGCAGACGGCCCGCTGCGCGCTTCGACCGGGCAGGCCCGGCGCGGGCACCGGAGGATCGAGCCAGAGCAGGCGCGGCTCCACCACGCGGAGTTCGTTGATCGGGTACTTGTCGTAGCGGGCGTTGTTCGCCGCGTCGCGTTTCAGTTTGTCCCCCACCACTTCGCAGCGGTTCCAGTACGTCGCCCAGTTGCCGGGCAGCACGCCCGCCGCCGCCGCCGCGGGCACGGGGTAGGCACCGGCCCCGGCGTTGGCGGCGAAGCGCTGGGCGGTGCAGCCCGCGTTGGGGCGAGTCCAGTCAAAGACGCTTCGGGCATCGAGGTTGCCGAGGTTCACATCGGGGTCGGCGAAATAGATACGCTTGGTCGCGCCGTCCTCGATGCCGGTCACGGTCAGGGCGTGGAAGTTGCCCCACCATTGGCGGGCCGTGTTCGGTGGATCTCGGACGATCTTGAAGACCACGCCGTTGTCCTCGAGGAACTCGTCGCGCGCGGCCTCGAAGAGGCTGCGGGCACCGCTGGGATACTCCGCCGGGCCTCGCCACGAGTCGTACGTCAGCACCCCGCCCCGCATGTACAGACGCTTGTACAGCACCGAGGCGGGCAGCAACTGCTTCATCGACTTCCCGTTCACGATCATCTCGCGGGCGAAAGACTTGATCTGGTTGTTCGCGAGCGTCAGCCAGTTGGCCCCGCCGTTGCTTCCCGCGGCGACCAGCGGCGTGCCCGCGGCGTGGACCTTGACGCAGGCGTTGTAGATCGCCACCTGCAGGCACCAGCCCCCGGCCTCGCCGTCGATCCATTGCCACTCTCGATCGGCGTTCACATCGCCGTTGGCGCCGGTGCCCCATTTCTGGTGCTGGTACATGTCGGGCACCTGGCGGTCGTAGCCGCGCTTGTTGGCCGCGTCCCACCACGGCGGCGCGGCGGTCGCCGCGGCGGCCAGGGCGAGGCAGGAGATGCGGGTCATCACGGACGTACGAGAAGCGTTGGAGAACATGGCGAGTTCCTTTCTGCGTATCGGTGCTGGGTGGTGCCGAGGAGGGGGAGTAGGCGGCGGTGTGCCGCCATGACAAGGAACGTGGGCGATGCGCTCCACTCACGCATTTCTTGCCGCGTGGCGTACGGTTGCGCGGCATGAACTCCCACTCGTGGCTTGTCTGGGCGGGCGCGGCTTTGGCGGGATTGGGTGTGGCGCTCGCGGTCTGGGGCTTTATCGGCGTCGGCGCGGGCGGGCGGAGGCGCTGTGGACGGTGCTGGTACGAACTCGCGGCGGATGCCGGTGCGGGCACGCGATGCCCTGAATGCGGTCACGTGGCCCTGCGTGACCGGGACTGCACACGTCGAAGGCGGTGCGGCTGGGCTGTTCTGGTCGGGGTGGTGCTGATGCTGACGGGGGCCGCGCCGCTCGCGGGTTCGGGCCGGGCCAGACGGCTGTGGCTGATGGTGCTGCCGACATGGAAAGTCACCAACACAGTCAGCGCCGGGCCCTACACGTTTCTTGAGTTGGAGGCGCGTGATGAGACCGCGGCCCCGCCGCGGATGGTGGAAGTGCGGCAGAACGGGGCTGTCGTCTGGAGGCTGCGGTCCTTCTACCCGTCGCTGGGGGGCGTTTCGGTGGCGGACGACGGTTCGGTCAAGCCGGTGGGCATCGGCGAAGACATCACCGGCGACGGCAGGCCCGACCTTGTTGTGACCGACACCCACGGGGGCAGCGGCGGGCTGGGCACAACGTACGTCTTCACCCTCGACCCCGCGAGCGAAGGTCCGACCCTGCGACCACTGGCCGTGCTTCCTCACGGCGGATCGTGGAGAAAGCGAGAGGGCGCGGCGGCGTGGGACTTTGTGGCCGCGGACCCGACGTTCGCGTATTGGTGGACGAGCGGGGCCGCATCGCCCCGACCAGAGATCGTCTATTCGTGGACGGCGGACCACTACGCGGTGAACCGCGCGGCGATGCATCGCCCGGCCCCGACCGCTGTGCAGATTGCGGCCTGGGCCGGGTCGGATCGGGAACGCAGCGCCGCCCTGGGCCGCGACGGGCGCGAACCGTTCCTGAGCCGCGCGCTGCACCTGATCTACTCGGGGAACGCGGAGGCGGCGTGGAACTACCTGCGCGAAGCGTGGCCGGCCGAAGATCCGCTCGACGCCGAGGAAGCGATCCGCGCCGTCCGCGAGCGCTTGAAGGAGAGCGTGCTGGGCGGGGAGTGAGCCGCGTTCCGCCCGACGCCCGGAACGAAAAGAAAAGGGAGGCCCGATGGCCTCCCCTCGTTCATATCGCTGCGTTTCTCCGCGACGATCACCCGCCGAAACGGACGGAATCGGCCAGGCCGGGGAAGAATCGCTCTTCTTCCTCGTTCTGGATGAGGATGGTGGGCTTGATCAGGATCAGGAGGGTCTGCTCCTCGCGGACCTGGATGCGGTTGCTGAAGAAGCGGTTGACGATCGGGATCTTGCTCAGCACCGGCACGCCGGACTCGATGTCCTGCTCGGTGACGAGGCGCTGGCCGCCGAGCATGATCGTTCCCTGATCGGGAACGGTCACGGTGGTCTGAACACGGGTGACCGTGACGGTGGGCAACTGGATGAAGGACTGGGTGGAGGCCGAATTCACGATGCCGCCGCCCGCGACAGCGCTCACGGCAACGTTGCGGAAGCCGTCCACCTTGGCGACCGAGGCATCGACGTTCATCGTCACGTAGCGACGGTCGGCGGAGATGGTGCCCTCGACGACCAGTCGCACGCCCTCGTTGACGGTCGCGAGTTCGGGGTCGAAGCCGACGGCCGATTCGCTGACCACGGGCGTCAGGTCTGAGACGAAGGCGATCTGCGTCGCGACGTAGATGTTGGAGGTCTGCCCGTTGGTGAACGTGAGACGCGGCGCGGTGAGCGCGACGGTGCGGCGGTCGGCCTGCGTGGCCTTGATCAGGAAGTCCACCTGCACATCGTCCATGAACTGGCCGGCGACACCCAGCGCGGGCGCCGCGGCGAGAATCGTCTGGGCGAAACTGCCCGAAGCGCCGGCCTCGGTGAGGCCCAGGCTGTTCTGCGCGGCGCCGATGACCGAGAGGGGGCTGGGCAGCGGGGTGGCGATGCCGACCTGGGGATCCTGCTGGCCGTCGCCGTTCGCATCGGTGGGAGCGCCGAAGATGCGGCGGTTGATCGGGTCCTGCGAACTGAAGTCGAAGAAGTCCGAGGGCTGGACGCTCTGGTTGGGCAGGGCCGCGCGTGCGGCCCGGACCTGGTTGTTCTCTCCGTTGAAGTAGATGTCGAGGTCGAAGCCGATCTGCTCGAAGAACTCGGTGCGGACGAGCAGGAAGCGAGTCTCCACGTTGATCTGCATGGCGCGGATCTCGCGGAGCTTGTTCAGCAGGCCGTTGATGGCACGGTGGTTGGCGGGCGTGTTGGTGATGATGAGGCTGCCCTGCAACTGCTGGATGAAGCCGACATCGCCGCCGTTCTCCTGCCAGCCCTGGCTGTCGACGTTGGTGGTGATGATGTCGATGAGCTGGTTGGTGCGCTCCTCGAGCGTGGTGCGGGGCACATCGTCCTGGTCGCCCTGCTCGCGGAAGGGGCTCTGGCTGCTGCCGCCGCCCTGGCCGGAGTTCTGCAGTACGCTCTGCAGGTCAAAGTCGGGGGCGTTGGCGTAGTCGGGCACCTCGATCAGCAGGTCCTTGATGTCGTAGATCTGCAGCGTCTTGTTCTTGTTGATCGCTTCCTTCGTCGAGATCATCAGCACGCCGTCGTGCACGGCGTACGCGGCACCGTTGGAGGAACTGCTGCTGACCTTCTCGAGCACGCGGTCCAGGACCGTCCGCACCGGGACGTTCGTCAGCCGCAGCGTGACGGTGCTGCTCTTGTCGATCCCCGACTCGGAGAGTTTTTCCCAGTCGGTGTCGATGTTGAGGTTCGTCACCGCGCCGATGAAGGCCACGACGCTCTCGAGGGTGTTGTCCTGGAAATCCACCGGGACCCGCTTGTTCGAGAGAACGGCGTAGGCGGACTTGTTCTCCTCGGAGTCCTGAAAAGATGTCGGTTCACCACGGATCTGGCTGATGGCCGGCCAGTCGGTGGGGTATTGCATGATGTTGGTCGGCACGATCATCGCCTCGCGGTTGTCGATCGAGGCCTCGGAGAGGCTGCGCGAATGCTCCATGTGCAGTTGCCGCTCCCGCCGGTACATGATGGTGTCGGCGATGGCGTCCCGCAGGATCAGGCCCGTGGGATTGATCGGGTCGAGGAAGAGAATCTGCTCGCAGACCTGGAGGGCCTCCTCGTATTTGAGTTCGGCCTGGAGGGCGCGAACACGCTGGATCGCCTCGCTGATCTTGCGGGACTTGGTCTCGGCGGCCGAGGCCTGCTGCTGGCGGAGTTTCTCCTCCTGCTCCATGGCCTGCGCGGACTTCTCGGCAGCGGCGATCTCTCGCTCACGCCGCTCGATCGTGGTGAAAAGGGCATCGACCTCCTGGTTGTACCGCTCGACCTCGGGCGCTGTGAAGAACTCTCGGGCGGAGTTGATGTTCAGGCGGGCGGCCGAAGCCTTCTCCGTCGCCTGCGACACATCGCCCGAGGCCAGGGCGAGGCGGGCCTGCTCCATGTTGTTGCCGAACTGGGCGAGGGACTCGTCCTTCTTGATCTTGTTCAGTTGAAGGAAGTTCTGCAGCACCTGCCCCTCGGGGCCGACGTTCGCCCCGATGCGGACCTTGGCCTCCGCGAGTCGGCCTTCCACGTGGGAGCGCTGCGCGCCGGTCAGGTCGCCGGCGTAACTGCCCAGCAGGGTCTGGTACTTGAGAATGGCATCGTTGAAGAGCGCTCGCTCGTAGTCCAGATCCGCCTGGGCCAGGATGGACTGGGCGTCCATCGCCCGGGCCTGCTGGATGACATCGGTCGCGGGCGGGGGCTCGACCGGCGCCGCGGCGGCGGGCGGGGGTTCGATCATCACGGGAGCCGGTTCCGCGGCGGGCTGTGCCGGTGCGGGTTGTGTCGGTGCGGGTTGCGGGTTGCGGGGCTTGATGACGCCCGGCTGCATCATGCCCGGGGCGGCGCGGCTCGCCTGCTCGGCCTCCACCACCTGCGTCTGCATCGTCGTGACGAGTTTCTCCTGATCGGCGCTGAGCGCAACACCCGAGCGATTGAGCGCATCGAGGCCCGACTTGGCCTCCGCGATGCGGCCGGCCTCAAAGTCTGCATGGATCCGGTCGATGGTCGCGCCCACGCTCGAAATCAGTCCGGCCTTGCCCGCTTCGGCCTGGGCCAGGAGGGCCTTGGCCGCGGCGGTCTGCTCGTTGGTTGCCTTCGGAGAGGCGATGACGGCATCGGCGTGACGGGTCAGCAGGCGGTAGTCGCCCGAGTTCAGGCACTCCTGAGCCGTCTGGAGACTCACCTCGATGGGTGAAAGGTTTTTCAGGCGGCGGTTGGCGTTGGCGAGCAACGAGAAGGCTTTCTGGCTCTCCGCTGCGGAGAGTGAAACCGTCTTGCCGGTCGTCAGCGAGGTAAGCAGGTTTTTGGCCGCGACGATCTTGTTGTCGGCGAGCAGATCGACGGCCTTCTGGAGTTGCTCCGAGACGGAGAGTGATGAGACCTGCGGGACGGTCTGGGCGAACGCCGGTACCCCGGTACCGACCAATCCAAGACCGGTCGCAAGACCGACCACCAACAACAGCGAACGCACCCCACGCTCCACCGCGACCGAGTTGCCAATCGACATGTGCATCTCCGAGAACCGACGCCAAAGAATCGAACAACCGATGAATGCTTCCGACCGCCGGCCCGTGCCGACGAACAAACGAACCGGCGACCGCGCCGATTCGAGGCTTGTGTGGCCGGGTCGCGTGCTGAGAAGGAAGAAAAGACCCTCTCGAAAAGCGCGCAACGAACACCCAAGCCGCCTCAGACCGGCGCGGAAAGGCTCAAACATAGGAGGGTCAACCCGCGGGCGATGACCCTGCCATCCCGAACATGCCGAATTCTCTGCGAGCGTGTTCCACAGACAACCCCCACGCTTCGCACCACGAACCTCACGCCAACATCGAACCCGGCGATGAGTCGGTAAGGCACCCGACCCTTTCCGGTTCCCAACAGGCGAAGAAGATAACCAACTTCCGGGCGATATGCAATCCCCGGCCAGGAAAAATCATGCCGATGCCGTACCGTCTGGAAAGTGGTTGACGGCCCGCCTTGGGTTCGCCGTACGACATTCAACCATCCCTCAAGGCAGAAAGTTGCGGGAAATGAAGCGTAGAGAGCACAATGTTTCTTTCGATCGAAAGCGATCCGGACATTCTTTATAATATTTCTAAAATAGAACCGTGAAACGTGGATGTTCCAGGCATAGGACTCATCCGGATCTCGTAACAGTACATGCGGTCAATCACCACGGATCGCAGAGAACAACAGTTCCACTTGTGAACCGCAAGAATCTCCAGGGTGCACGAACCGCCTTCTCCGTTTCAACCTGAACCCACGATCGGGCCTCGCATCCAAGAGGCCGAACTGACGCATCCAGGGATCGCCTATAGTGGTAAGCACCGGGTACTCACCCGGCGAGCGCGTGATGAACGCACGCGAATGGTGTTTTCAAGGCGAGCGCGGTCTAAGCCCCGGCGTTGGTTGCGACGGTGCAGGGCGCGCCTGAAGTTCACCGATCGGAGGTTGTGTATGGCAGCAAAGAGCGACAACTCGAAAAACACGGTCGTAGGAGTCTTGGCGGTGCTGGCACTGCTGGCGGCGGGCGCGGGCCTGTGGTACTACTACTTCTACGAACCGCCGCCGCCGCCGATCACCGAGCAGCCCACCGCGCAGGAATCGCAGGAACAGAAGGCGCTCGAAGAGAAGCGCAACAAGATTCTGAAAACCGGCACGACCGGCAGTTCCTGAACCGACCGCGATCCTCCTGGCGATGTCCATGCCCTGACCCCGGTCGGGGCTTTTTCACGCGCGGCTCAAGCGATCACTTCGACCCCGATCCGCATCGGGGTGACGCTTGAAACTCGGACTTTCGCACCGGCGGGGACGAACCCGAACTCCGCCGAGGCGTCGAACACCGTCTCGCCCACCTGCACACGACCGGCCGGGCGCAGTGGTGTCAGCGCGGTCCCCACATCGCCCACCTTGACCGGGGCAGTCTGATCCTCGCCCATCGCGGCGAAGAACCCGTCGGCATCGTCCTCGGAGGAAGGGGACTTGAGCACCAGTTTTCCGATGACCGGGATGCTGCCGAAGTGCTTGGCGACAAAGTACATCCCCACGCCCGCCGTGCTGAAGGACAGGATCAGGGTCACCGCCCCCCAGAGCATGTCGTTGCGCGCGTAGGGCGTGTCGGGGAAGGGGCCGCCGCCGCTGGGCACGAATGTCGCGATCAATCCCACAAAGAGCAGAAAAAGCCCCGCGATGCCCGCGACCCCGAAGCCGGGCGTCACGAAGGCCTCGATGCCCAGCAGAAGAATGCCCAGCAGAATCGCCGCGATCTCCCACCAACTCGCCAGCCCGATGAGCATGGGCGGGCCGAGAAGAGCGATCAGGGCGAGCAGTGAAACGATCCCGGCCAGGAACGTGCCCGGGTGCGTGATCTCGACAAAGAGTGCGATCAGGAAGACGACGATCAACACCCCACGCACGAAGAAGTTGGTCAGGAAAAGGACCAGACCCTCCGACCAGGTGCGGTCGAAGCGGCGGATGTGGTCCGCGCCGAAGAACGCCCGGATGTCCTCATCGGTGCGGATGGGTTTGAGCGTCTTGATGCCGTTGACGAGTTCGGTGTCGTTGTCCGCCAGTCCGTAATGAAGCAGGTCCGCCGCCTTGAAGAGCGCCGGGGCGCTGCCATCGGTCACCTTGTCAACCAGTTCCCACGCCCCGACATCCGCCGCCGACAGGATCGGGCGTTGCCCGGGAACGTTCACCACAGCCTCGGCGGATGCGATGGCCAGTTTCCGTGAGCCGCTGGGGACATCCACACCCGAGCCCGGCAGCGGCGCGGGCACCTCGGCGGGATTGGCCGGGCGTCCGCGTCCGGTTCCCGGGGCGGAGGCCAGGCGTGGCGGCGACTCGGGGCTTTGTCCCGGGAAGAGAAGCTCGAACTCGCGCCGGTCGATGCACATCTCGGCCCCCGTCGCCTTGTTGCGGATGCGCCAGAGCTCCACGTCGTTGGCCACGATCGCCTGCACCAGGTACTCATCGCGGAAGTAGCCGCCGAACGTCGAGTTGTACCGTCGCGCGGAATCGACCACTTCCGAGATCAGCGGCGGCAGGATCTTCTTCAGAATCTCCCGGTCGTTCGTCGCCGTCGGGCCGGTGAGCGGGTTGCCCATCCCGATGGGCATCGCGTCGCCCAGCGTCGCGGGATCGTTCACGACGAGTTCACGGCAGGCCAGGGCGATGATCGCGCCGCCCGAGTAGGCGTCCGGGTTGATCCAGGCCACCGTGTTCTTGATCTGGCTCTGCTTGATCGTGTTGCAGATCCGCAGCACACTGCCCACCTCGCCCCCGGGGGTGTTGATGTCGAAGACCAGCGCATCGGCCCCGGCCCGAACCGCCGTGTCGACCCGTCGTTGCACGCTCGCGGCCATCACGCCCTCGGCATCGATTGGGCCGTGGATCGTGATAATCGCGACGTTCCGGGCTTTGCGCGAAGCCGGGACAGCATCCTGAGAGGCCAGGGCCGGGCAGACCAACAAGAGCACGACGGCCAGCGTTCGCCGGAGCGTCGAGAGAAGCCCGAATGACCGGCGGTCGGGCCGGCGGTGTGCGGCCTCCGGAACCGACGGAGACCGTCGGAGCACCCAAGGGATCACCACGCTGGTCAACGGTTCAATGGGGCGCTTCACGTGAGATTGTATTGGGTGTTCGGAGCGGCTGGTTCACCCGGAAATGCCCGTACTGCAACAAATTCTCGCCGGCTGCGTACCAGCACAGCACCCTTTACCACCCGGAGAATCCCATGAAACCCTGCGCGACCGTTTGTTTACTGCTCGCCGTCTGTCCCGCGCTCGGTCAATGGTCCGCCGATCCCGGGACCAACCTTGTCATCGGGGATCGGTCGGGCGAGCAGGTGCAACCGAAAGTGCGGGCGCTGCCGGATGGGTCGTGCTATATCAGTTGGCTGGACAACGCGGCGGGCGGGTACGACACCTACCTCCAGCGTCTCGACGCCGCGGGCGTCGAGCAGTGGCCCCGCAACGGCCTGCGAATCACCGATTTCAGCCAGAGTTCAACCCAGGATTACGGGCTGGATGTCGATGCCGACGGGAACGCGCTGGTGGCGTTCCGGTCGGACCTGGGCGGCACGATCCAAATATCAGCGCAAAAAGTGGCCCCGGACGGCACCTTCCTGTGGGGAGCGAACGGGGTGCAGGTCACCAACGTCTCGGGCATCTCCGTCAACAACCCGAAGATCACCGCCCTCGATGACGGCACCGTGGTGGTCGGTTGGTCGCAGGCGACGGGGATCGGGCTCCAGAAAGTGAACGCGGCGGGCCTTGTCCAGTGGGCCGCCGGGGGCGTGCTGACTGCGCCGACCACAGGCAGTTACGGCATGTGCGATGTCAAACCGGGGGGCGGGGGCGCGGTGATCGTGCTGATGCAGCGCCCACTGGGTGCCAACCCGATCACGAGCAACAAGCACCTGGCGACACAGAAGTTTGACGCGTCGGGCACCCCGCTGTGGAACGAGGGAACTCCGCTCGTGATCTTCGACGCGAACTCCGTCCAGAACGGGTATTTCCCTACCTTCGAGCCTGATGGCGCCGGGGGCGCGGTGTACGGCTGGTACGAACGGGGAGGCAGCCGCAACGCGCTCCTGCAACGGGTCCGATCCGACGGCGTTGAGATGTACACACACAACGGCGTCCCCGCGAACACCACCGCGGGCAAGGACCGCCTCTCGCCCTGGATGGCCTACGACGCCGCGACCGACACGGCCTATTTGGCCTGGACCCAGACCAACATCACCATCCAGAACTCGTGGGGTGTCTACGCCCAGAAGTTCGTGGGCGGGGTGCGTCAATGGGGCGATGATGGGATCGAGATCCTCCCCCAGACGGCGGACCAGAACTCCTTTGTCCGCTGCACCGTGAGCGGCGATGGGGTCATGGTCGCCTGGTTCGAGAAGCCGGGAAACTCGCGGGTGCTCGCGACCCGTCTGGATAGCGCCGGCACCGCATCCTGGATCCCGGCGATCCGCGAGGTCACCAGCGTTCTCACTTCCAAAGGCCGTCTCGATATGGCCGGCACCGCCGGCGGATGCGCGTACCTGACGTGGCACGACGGTCGGGGCACAGCGAACGACATCATCGCCCAGGCGGTGACGGCGGATGGTGATCTTGGCCCTTGCCCCGCCGCCTCCTGCCCGGCGGACTTCAACAACGATGGCGGCGTGGACGGGGCCGATGTCGAGGCCTTCTACATCGTCTGGGAGGCGGGCGAGGCGGGCGCGGATGTCAACGGTGATGGGGGCATCGACGGGGGCGATGTCGAGACTTTCTTCGCGGCTTGGGAAGCGGGCGGGTGCGGCTGACCGGCTCGGGCAACTAGCGCTCCGCGGTCAGGTCCGCGCGCTCTCGCCATCGGATGGCGAGTTCGAGATACGCGCGGTCGGTCGCGTCCGCCGCGGCGTTCCCGTCGAGATCGCGGGGCGCGGCTTCCCAGGCGTGGATGTCCTCGATCCCGAGCGTGCCGTCACCGTTCAGGTCGAAGGTCTGACGTGCCGTGGCGGGCGTGGGCGAAAGCCCGTCGAGTTCCGCGCAGGTGATGAACGCGCCCGTTCCCCCCGGGGTACCCGACACACGGATGCCCGAGACCGACGTGGGCGATGCGAGCACAAAGTCGAGCATCTCGAAGGGGCGGGCGGCGTCCGGTGAAGGGGGCGCGGTGCCGACCGCGGCGGTCCACACCCCTCCGATGCGGACCTCGAAAGCCAGCGTCGTGAAGTTGCCCCCGTTGCCGGTTCCATCGGCGAAATGATCGCCCTCGATGAACCGGATGGTGTCGATGACCACATCGCGGTCATACGTCACGGTGAGCGTCACGGACGCCGCGGGGCCGGTGCCCTGCGAGGTGTAGTACCAGCGGTCGGCATCGTTCTCTTCGCGTCCATCGAACTTGGTCTCCACCCCGTTGGCGAAGGCCGCGGCGGCGCCCACACCCCGGTTCGCGGGCGGCGCGTTGTTGTTGGGTCCAGCCAGCGCCGCGGCGGTCACCACACCCCCAGCGCGGCGGACGGCGTTGTTCATGCTGCGTGCGTCCTCTCGCCACCGGGGCGAGGCGGCCAGCGCGGGATCGGGCGAGACCGGCGGAAGCAGCCACACGCCCCCGGCGGCATCGACCAGCCCGCCGCTCTCTTCCACCCCGCGTCGGATCAGCGGCATGGTCCGATCGGCGAGCAGGGGAAAGGTGTCTTCCCAGGTGTCGCCGGGGCCGGTGTAGTCGGGCAGGTTGTCGCGGGTGCGGAGGATCCAGAAGTTTTCCCGCACCGTGCCGGGGAACTGTGCTTGCACATGGGCGAACCCGTGTACCAGTCCGAGCAGGCCCCCCATCGTCGCCGTGCCGTTGTCGCTGTCCCAGCCCGACATGGTGCCGATCTGCACGGTTCGGCGGTAGTCCATCTGACCGTAGAGCAGGGCGATGACGCCCCCCGCGAGGTTCACGCTGCTCTCGAACCAATCTCGATAGACAAACCCGTTGGCCGCGGCGTTCACGCGGTACCGCTGGTCTACCAGATCGCGGGTTCGCTCCCAGTCGTTGACATCTGGATTGGCGAGAAAGTCGGCGAGGACCACGTCGATGACATCGGCGGACTTGGAGGAGTCCGGGATGAAGCGGCGGGCCTCGCGCGTCAGCCACACGGCCTGATCCCGCCCCGACAGGCCCGTTGGCACCTGGGTGGCCAGCGCGTAGAGCACCGCATAGAACTGGGCCGCGTGACTGGCGTACCCGCTCGAAGCGACCAGGATGGGCATGTCGGCCAGTTCCAACCCTCGACCCGGCGCGCCGGGGCAGAACATGCCGAAGAACTCGGTGGTGAGTTGGGCATCGATCTCCAGACGATCGACATTCGCGCACCCCATGCCCGTGGCCGGCGGCATCACACCGCGGGCCATCAGGTTGCGGGCCTTGAGGTTGCTGACCCAGATGGAGCGGTTGATGTGGGCCGTCCACCCGTCCACGATCTGTCGCGGCGTGAGCACGGTTGTATCGTGCTGCACCATCAGGTGGTTGTAGACATACTCGATGTCCGTGTCGTCGTCCGCGCCCCAGGGATTGAAGAACCACTTGAAATCGAGCGGAAACCCGTTGGTGTACGGCTGCACCTGACCCCAACTCGCATCGGTCAGGAACGGCGGCTGGCGGTGACGCCCCTCCGTCTGCAGGCCCGTCCAGTTGGCGATGCACTGCCCCAGCCACATGCCGCGGACCTTTTCACGGTACTCGCTCTCGCGGATCAAGCGCGATCCGGAATACGTGGATTCCTGACCCGGGGCCATGCCGACCAGACCCGCCGCGGCGAGCACGGGCCAAAGAGGTTGGCGGGCGAGGGGCATCGATCCAGTATACCAAAAGAATGGATGGGGTCAATGCAGGTTATCCGGCGGCGGACATCGACTCACCCGCCGCGGAGGCGCAGAGAGCACTGTGTCGATAAAAATACGAGAACCGGCCCGCGCCCCCTCATCGCTCCGCCCCGATCCGCGCCAACTCGGCACAGAACTGTGGCCATGGGTGGAGTGTTGCCCGCCTCCTCCACGGCGAAGGGCAACCCGTGGACATGGTGCACCACCCCGACTCGCCCGCGAAGTTGTCCACGCACATACTTCAACCGCTGATGCAGGGTCAGGCCTGCCGCGACCAGAACTCCGCGGAAGAGAGCACCGCGTGTACCTCGAACTCGACGAGGTCCTGCCACTGTGCAAGCCACGGGTCCAGGTCGCTGCGCGCTGGCGACTCCATAAGTTGATAGCACCGTGCGCCGTCCGAAGACATCCAACTCGCGATGTACGCGATGGGCGAGCCTTCGGGGACCATCCGTCCCCGGGCCTTGAACCGTTCACCAACCTCGCGTGGATGCCCCGCCCGGAAATGTTCAACGACCATGAAGAGCATGGCCCCACTACGAATCCAACCGAAGACGCGTTCGCGCCGCGTGGCGTCCGCATGACCGTCTCCGCACCGGGACCCGCTCGCCTGCATTTCAAGGTGTCCACGCCCGCCCCCTTCAGTTCCACAACGACCCTGCCCACTCCCGGACGGACCTTCCACCCCTTCTCCCGGCGACACGCTCCATTCGCACAATCCCGGCCGCGTATCGGGAAGATGGGCACCAACTCTGTTGTTCAGCCACACACCCATCCGCGCGTCCGCATGCTCCCGAACGTTCCACATTCCCGCACGCACCTCCCCCGTACCCTGCACTCATGCCCACCGTGTATCCCTTCCGCGCACTCCAGTATTCCCGAGGCAAGGGCGATGTCTCCGCCTTCATCGCCCCGCCCTACGACGTGCTCGACAGCGCGGGCAAGGCCCGGCTCCTCGCCCGATCGGACGCGAACATCGTCGCCATCGACCTGCCCCACACGCCCGCGAAGGAACTGGGACCGCCCGCGGCGTACGACGGGGCCGCGGCGTTGTACCGGCGCTGGGCGGCGGAGGGCGTGCTGAGCCGCTCGCAGCCGGCGATGTTCGCCTATCGCCAGACGACCTCCGCCGCGTCGGGCGTGTCGCGCCGGTGCGGCATGGCTGCGTGCGTCGATGTGGTCCCTTTCGGTCCGCGCGCGGGCGGGGGCATCCTGCCGCACGAAGAGACCTTCAGCGGGCCCAAGGAAGACCGCATGGCGCTGATGAAGGCGACGCGGGCGCAACTCTCGCCCATCTTCGGACTGCACGCGGACGAATCTCGCGCGGCGACGAACCTGCTGCACGGGATCATGGCGGCGCGCCCGGCGGGCATGACCGCCCGCTCCGATGACGGCGTCCTTCACGAAGTCTGGACCGTGTCCGACGAAGCGACCATCAACGCGTACCGGGAGGCGCTCCGCACCGAGGACATCTTCATCGCCGATGGCCACCACAGGTATACGACACAGATCAACTACCTGAAGGGCCTGGAGCAGGCGGGTTCACTCCCCGCCGACCATCCGGCCCGCCGGAGCATGATGGTCCTGGTGGGCATGTCCGACCCCGGCCTGCTCATCTGGCCCACGCACCGGGTGGTGGGCGGGATGAAGGACTACACGCTCGACGCTTTCATCACAGCCGCGGGCACGCGCCTCCGGCTGGAGCCGCTGGCCGGCTCATTGGCCGACCTCGACCGTGCGCTGGAGCGCGCGACGGGTATGGGCGAGATGCGCTTCGGCATCCACGACTTCGCCACTGGCCGGCAGTTTCTCGCCATGCCCGCCGCCGAGGACCCGCTGGCGGCGCGATTCCCCGACAAGCCGCCCGCGTGGAGGAAACTGGTGGTTGCGTTTCTCCAATACACGGTGGTCGAGGAGGTCTGCCAGGGTGCGCTCAACGCCGGCGCGCCGGTCAGGTGGGCCTTCCCGCACACCATCGCCGAGACCGAGGCGATCGGCTCGGGGGCCGAGACGGGCGCGGGCGGGGGCCGGGGCTTCGCGCAACTGGCGTTGATCGTCCGGCCCACCCCTCTCACGGCGGTCAAGGATGTCAGCCGGGCCAATCAACTCATGCCGCAGAAGAGCACCTTCTTCTACCCCAAACTCGCCACGGGGCTCTTCATCAATCCGTTGGAGCCGTGAGGGCATGGGCCGCATCGACAACCCCGACTTCCCGTGGGAGAGTGACGCTTTCCGCGGCGAGGTCGCGTTGCTGCGTGAACGGCGGCCCACAACGCCGCGGCGGGTGCTGCTGCTGGGCGGCTACCGCGCGCCGTACATCCCCGCGATGCTTGTGGCGAGAGAACTGCGGCGCTTTGTGACCCTGCCGCCGGATCGGCTGCTGATTTCCTGCTATCCCTTCGCCTCGAGCGTGCGGGCCGCCGCCGAGATCGCCTCGAGGGCGCTGGCCCGGCGCGGCTGGTCGGGCGAGGAACTCGACGTGATCGGTCTTTCGATGGGCGGCATTGTGGGCCGACTGCTCCTCTCCCGCGAAGGCGGCCCGCGCGCGGCCAGACTCTTCACCCTCGCCACCCCGCACCGGGGCTCGCTCCTCTCCGAACGCATCCGCCCCGATGCCGCGGCGTGCGACCTGCGGCGCGGCTCCGAAGTGCTGCGCGAGGTCGATGCCGCGTTCCCGAAACGCCGCTACGAACTGACCTGTTACGCCACGCTGCGGGATTGGTGGGTCGGCGCGACCCGCGCAGCGCCCGAGGGGATGGACCCGATCTGGCTCGACCCGCACCGGCCGGGCGGGAGCCTGATGGCCCATTTCTACATCAACACCGACCGGAGGATTCTGGCCGACCTGGCGATGAGGCTGGCGGACGGGCAAGGCTTCGCGCGGAGCGGCCCGCCGCCGCGGGATTAGCGGGGCGGATCAATCCTGAATTGTCAGACCGATCATGGATTACCCGTGATCGACACCGGATGACGTCACTCGCCTTCGTCGCGGCATGCAGGAGTGCGTGCGGTGAGCGGGCGCGAGCAACGACTCACCGTACGATCCGAACCTTGCACGCTCATCGCCAGAGTTCACCCGTAGGGGAATTTTCCGCCGCCCGCTGGGCCGTGCGATTCACCCGCGCTCACGCCGAGAACTTCCCGGTCCTGTCGCGGTTCGTGCCCGCGCGGCTGCGGGACGACTTCGGCGCGGTCTACGCCTTCTGTCGCGCGGCGGACGACCTCGCGGACGAGG
>DDSA01000207.1:0-474 GCA_002343715.1 Phycisphaerales bacterium UBA2402
GAGGTAGTGGGCTGGTCGGCCATCGCGTCGATCTCCCTGAGAAGGCGCGCCCGGATGAGCGTGCGCGCGATGGGATCGGACGCGTAGCGCAACGTCGGAGAGTTTTGGCGCGGACAGTGCGCGGGACTGTCCAATAAGCGTCGGCAGGCCTTGCGCCGGGGTCGAACTACCCAGCGTCAGTCGGCGGGGAACCCCTTGCACTTGGGGATGACGATGCGTTCGACGCGGTCCTTGCCTTCGGCGTCCTTGCCCAGGAGTTCGTTCATCGCCGCGGTGATCTGGCGGTTGATGGTTTCGAGGCCCGGCTCCTTCAGGTGGTTGTGCTGGGCGCGGCGGAAGATCATCGAAACGTGTTCTTTCATCTCCGCGGCGCGGCGCTCCAGTTGAGTCGTCACATACTTTTCATTCTTCGCCTTGACCTTGAGCACGATCTCGGTGTCCCAGACCCAGACGCGTCCGGTCTGCATGTTCTGG
>DDSA01000207.1:708-1220 GCA_002343715.1 Phycisphaerales bacterium UBA2402
CTCGACCGGGGCGTTCTCATCGGGGCCGTCGTGCGGCTTCAACACGTGGGCGGCGGCGGGTTGGGGGCCGGTCTTGCCGACAAAGATATAAACGGCCGCGGCCTCGACGATCATCAGCGTGGCGACGATGCCCACGGCTTTCATGGGCGATTTCTTCGCGGGCTGGGCGGGGGAGGAATCGGCTGCGGGGGCTTTGCTGTCGGCCATGAGGGATCACCGTCCGGGGAGCGTGGTGCGAACGTGGCCGAGCATCGCCCGGCCCGGTCACGATCATCGGCCTGATGCCGCGGCACTCGCAGGATGTGCGCGTGTGCGCTGGCGGTGGGAGGCTGCCCGGATGGATTACGCGGCCTTCTTCGCCTCGGCGGGCACCGCGATGGGGGGTTCCTTCTCGGCCCGGGGCGCACCGGTCTTCACGATGACTTGCGAAGCCAGGGGTCGGGGCCGCTGGGCGAGGGCGATGGCGAGAAACGCGCCGAACAGGGTGACGCTTGTCACGGCGGGCCACGGGG
>DDSA01000207.1:1456-1587 GCA_002343715.1 Phycisphaerales bacterium UBA2402
GGTGAGGATCAGGTCTGCCGGAACAAGGCCGATCAGGAGTCCCCACGCACAGGCGGTCAGGGCGCAGGCGGCGGCGGGGAGTGCGAGTTCGCGGCGGAGTCTGTGCGTGTGTGTCGTCATGGTCGGTTCCG
>DDSA01000207.1:1842-2545 GCA_002343715.1 Phycisphaerales bacterium UBA2402
CTTGAGTTCCGAGAGGGTTGAAGCCGGTCGTGGTGGTCGCGCGCCGGGTGTTCCGCACCGTCGGCGAGCGGATCGCCCGCCGATGCGGTGGTCGTCGGGCAACCTCGCGTCTGGGTCGAGGCTGCCCGAGCATCATCGCCCGATGACCATGAGTTGCTGCAGGAGTTCATCGGCGGTGCGGATGACACGCGATGAGGCGGAGTACCCGGTGGAGTAGCCGATCATCTTGATGAACTCCTCGCCCAGATCGACGTTCGAGAGTTCGAGGGCCCCGGCGGTGATCTGACCGGTGCCGAAGTCCCCGGGGGTGGTGATGGTGGGGTTGCCGCTGTTGGCGCCGGAGGAGAAGAGGCTGTTCCCCGCTTCAACAAGCCCCTCGGGGTTGGAGAAGGTGGCGAGCGCGATCTGGCCGAGCGTTCGGGTCTGGCCGTTGGTGAATGCGCCCTGGATGATGCCGTCGCGGCCCACACCGTAACTGGTGAGCGTTCCCAGGGGCGCACCGTCACGGAAGGTGGCGCTGAGTTCGGAGTTGTCATCGGCCAGGGCGGTGAGGCCGTTGTCCGTCCCGGCGAAGTCGATGTTGATGACCAGTGGTGATGCCGCGCCGGTGCCGGTACGGTCAAGCGAGATCGGAATAAGTGCAGAACTGACGGGCTGGCCGTCGGTGTCGAAGGCGATGGTGCCCGTGGCCACGGTGGTCACG
>DDSA01000207.1:2790-3718 GCA_002343715.1 Phycisphaerales bacterium UBA2402
CGCGTGTGTCGGGGCTTTCGGCGAAGTACCGCCAGGTGGTGCCGGTGCCGGAGCGGGCGTCGAGGACCATGGTCATGCTCAGCGCAACCTCGGCCCCCAGCGAGTCGTACACGATCAGGCCGGTGCGCACGCTCTCGCCGTTCGCGGCGGCCGTTTTGGACGGGATAAATGGATAGCCGACGACCGTGCCGGAGGAGTCAAGGAGGCGCAGGTCCGAGGCCTCGATCGAAAGGTCGTTGGCGCTCCCGGTGTTGCCGGTGGCGGTGATGATCCCCGTGGTGGTGTCGAGCGCGACGCCGGGAATGTTGCCATCCGGGTTCGGCCCCGCCGCGGAGGAGAGACCCAGCGCGTTGCCCAGAAACGTCATGAAGTCCTGAACGGTGGAGGTGGCGGTGATGTTCAGCACGGCGGAGGGAATCGTGACCGCGCCTTTCTGCGCTTCCCGCAACTGCAGGGTCTGTCCCGCGGAGAAGAGCGGCGTGGGTGTTCCGGCGATCTGCGGGTTGCGGATGTCGATGAGGGGTGTGCCGGGGAGCAGAACGTCGGGCGGCGGGGGAGCCACGCCCGGCATGGTCGTGAAACCGCCCGAAGATGTGCCCAGCAGGTTGATGCGGGAACCTTGCGTCGGTAGCGGACCCTGGGCGTTGAGATTTCCGGAGAATCGCACGAGCGATGTCGCATCGGCGACTTTGAGTTCACCCAGGGGAATGGTGAGATCGGTGAGGGTGCCGGAAACGATCTGGAACGAAGTATCGACGCCGAAGCCCCTGACCTTGCCCCCGTCGATGGTCGTGAGGCTGTTGGTCGCGTCCGTCTGGAACGCGCCGGATCGGGTGTACATCTGCTCGCCGCTCTTCTCAACGATGAAGAAGCCGTTGCCGTCGATGGCCAGGTCGCTGGCGTTGCCGGTGGCCGAACTGGCGGCGGC
>DDSA01000207.1:4077-4640 GCA_002343715.1 Phycisphaerales bacterium UBA2402
GTTGGCGATGTTGTTGCCCACGACGTCGATGCCGCGGGCATTGGCGTTGAGGCCGGTCAGTCCGGTGAAGAGGGCGTTGGTGGAGGCCATGGGAGTTCCGGCGAGTGGAGGGTGGATCAGTCGGCCGCGGGCTTCACCGAGTCGCGGGGCGTTGAAAGGGCCTGGAGGAGGGATGGACTGGCGAGGTTGATACTTGCCGGGGGGCCCAGCACCGTGTTGGCTTCGGCCTCGGGCGCGACGGTGATGACGGCGTCTGCATCGGTGTGGATGCGCGTCGCGCTCAGATCGGCCCGCCCGGTGATGGTGCGGGTGTTGACATCGAGGGTCAGCGCCTGGCCGTCCAGGAGCACGATGGCGCGATGAGCGCCCTGGGCTTCGGCACGGTCGGCCACACCCGCCAATCGGCTGAGTTGACTCTCGCTGAGTTTCAGGTCAAGGCCCTTGGCGATCCGCACCGGCGCACCGCTGGAGAGGTGGCCGGACTCCGCACGGGCGAGGGCTTCGGAGAAATCCCCGCCGGTTCCGGGCGCGGGCTGGGTCGGGGCGGCGGCACGCGAGCGTCC
>DDSA01000220.1:0-859 GCA_002343715.1 Phycisphaerales bacterium UBA2402
ACTGGTGCTGCCCCCGCTCCCCGCGCTGCGGCAACGACCGGCGATGTCATGTACATTCCCACCGGCGAGCGCAGCACCAGTGCCCTGATGGTCGAGAAGATCTTCCCCCGCACGGTATCGGTGGGTCAGCCCTTCGAGTACACGATCAAGACCACGAACATCAGCGGCATGACGCTGAACAACGTGACGGTCAACGAGGTCACCCCGACCAACTTCACGGTCCAGTCCGTGACGCCCCAGGGTTCCAACGGATCCTTCAACCTTGGCAATCTGAACCCCGGCGAGAGCAAGTCGATCGTCTTCAAGGGCGCGGCCGCGGGCACGGGAACGATCAACGCCTGCGCCAGCGCGAACTACACCTTCGCCCTGTGCCACACGATCAACGTGGTCCAGCCTGCCCTGGCGATCACCAAGACCATGACCCCCGAAGCGATCCTCAACTGCACCCCGATCAACATGACCGTCGAGGTCAAGAACACGGGTTCGGGCGAGGCGATGAACGTCCGCGTGACGGACCAGCTCCCCGCCGGCCTCACCCTGGCCAACGGCGGCACCTCGTTCGATGAGGCTATCGGCAACCTGCCCGCCGGCGCGAGCAGGACGATCACGAAGGAACTCAAGGCCGCGAGCGTTGGCCGCTTCGAGAACATGGCCTCAACGAAGGCCGACGGCATCAACGCCGTCAACTCGAACAGGGTCGCTGTCGTCGTCAAGCAGCCCAAACTCGAGATCACCTGCAAGGCGGGCGGTCAGGTCATGATGGGCCGCGACGCCTGCTACGAGATGACTGTCAGCAACAAGGGCGATGCTGTCTCCAACAACACCAAGGTCACGGCCACGCTGCCCGCGGGCGTCACCG
>DDSA01000220.1:1025-9048 GCA_002343715.1 Phycisphaerales bacterium UBA2402
CCACGCTGCCCGCGGGCGTCACCGTGAGCAATGCGGGTGAAGGCTCCGCTTCCGGCGGTTCCTACACCGTGAACGTCGGCAGCCTCGCCGCTGGCGCGTCCAAAACCTTCCGCTTCTGCCTCCGCACCAACACGATCCAGCCGTTGAACGTCTCCGCGACGGTCACGGGCGATTGCAGCGCCCCGGCGAACACCAACTGCTCGATCAACATCTACGGCGTGGCCGACATCGGCACGCTCGTGACCGATGCGGACGGCGTGGTGCCGCTGGGCGATCCTCACACCTACCAGGTCGCCGTCAAGAATCAGGGCCAGATCCAGCTGACGAACACCCGCATGGTCGTGACCCTGCCCGCGGGGATCCAGTTCATCTCTTCCCCGCTGGGCAAACTCGAAGGGAACAAGGTCGTCTTCAACTTCGGTACGGTTGCCCCGGACCAAACCGTCAACAGCACTCTCGTGGTGAAGGGCCTCACCGTCGGCGAGCACCTCGTCATCGGCGAGACCACCGCCAACGAGATCAAGACCCCGGTGCGTGACGATGAACTCACCGCTTTCTTCGAGAAGTAATCCGCTCTGGGTGGAACGGGTCTCCTGACCCGTTTCCTCCGAGTCTCAACTTGTCAATGACCCACCCCGCCGCGGCCACCCGCGGCGGGGTTTTCGTTTTGCGGAGTCATGAGAGGTTCGTCCGAGAGTCCGAAGCGTCCCGGCGAATCGCGGCGACGGTGCCCGGTTTTACATATCATTGACCATCGTGACCGCCGTACCCGAACAAGACCAACCGCGGCCTGAGATAGAACGGCTCGACTGTCTCGGCCTGACATCCGCGGAGGCTGTCGATTCGGCCCTCGCCCTGCGAAACGTCGCCAGGAACACCGCGCTCGATTCATTCCGGCGCATCTTCCGAGAAGGGGTGCGTGCATCGGGTCCCTGGCGGGCGGGAGCGCCCGATGTGGTTGCAACGTACCGGGAGAACTCACCCGAGGGAGAGGTCGTCAAGTTCATTTGCCGTGTGGCGGGCGATGACGGACGCGCCTGGGAAACCGAGTCGGTGCTGATCCCGATGATCGGTGCCTCCGGGCGCTCGACGTACACGCTCTGCCTGTCGAGCCAGATCGGGTGCGCGATGGGGTGCACGTTCTGCGAAACAGCGCAGATGGGGCTGATCCGTTCGCTGTCGGCCTCGGAGATCGTGGGGCAATGGTGGAACGCGGCGCACGTCATCGGCATCCGCCCCAAGAACATCGTCTTCATGGGCATGGGCGAGCCGATGGACAACTTCGACGCGGTGATGCAGGCCGTGGCGGTGCTCAAGGATCACAACGGCCCGAGCGTGCCCCCCAGCCAGATCACCATCTCGACCGTGGGCCGGGTGGACGGCATCCGCAGGATGAAGGAGAAACTGGACACACCGGGGTGGCACCGCCTGGGCCTGGCGCTTTCGCTCAACGCGCCCAACGACGCCGACAGGTCGGCGATCATGCCGGTCAACCGAAAGTGGAACCTCGCGGACCTTCAGCGTGAACTGATCGATTGGCCCCGCTATGGCGGGAACAAACTCTGCATCGAGTACGTTCTGATTCCCGGCGTGAACGACACCCGCGAGCACGCGGCCCAGATCGGCGAGTTCATGCGGCCTCTGGTCCTGCCGGTCCGCACCGGCGCGACCGGCGACCCCGAGAAAGACACCCGAAAACGCGCGGTGCTGAACCTGATCCCCTACAACCCGCGGCGGAACTCGCCCTGGCCCGCGCCGGCGGAGGAGGACGTGTCAAGGTTTTTCGGTTGGCTGATCGAGGAGCGGGTCTTCGTGAAGCGGCGGAGGACCAAAGGGCGGCAACTGATGGGTGCGTGCGGTCAGTTGGGCAACGAGCACGTGCGGGGGCGGAAGTTGGTGCAGGTGATCGTGCCCGGCGGGGAGTCGTAACGCGGGCTTACGCCGCCAGCGCTCGGAGCCGCTCCGCGATCCGCACGGTGTCTTCTGACCCGGGTGATTCCAGCCCGAGTGCCTCGCAGAGCGAGGTCGGTGTTTCGACGCCCCGTGTCACGCGGTGTGAAACCACCCTCTGACCCGCGGCATCGGAGACAAAGGCAACAACCGAGCCGTCGGTTTCGCGGACGATCTCGATGGTCTGGCCGTGGATCATGAGGCGAGAAGGCGCCGGCGCGGCCTCCCGGGCGAGGCTTTCCTCGACCGTTCGGTCGATGGCTGTGACCAGGCCCATCTGCACGCGCTGGGCGAGTTCCTCGATGTTGCACACCGCGCCGGCGACATCGGAGAACACATCGAGGAGCACCTGGTATTCGCCCACCGAGGAGGTGATGATGCGGGACATCTGTTCGTCCGTAGCGCTGAGCAGACGTTGGGCCGTCGGCACGCCGGGGCTGTCGGGGTCGAGGGTGGGAAGGCCGCGGGACGATTGCGCGAGGCTCAGCGTGCCGACGATGAACGCGACGCGGTGCAGACGCCCGATCGCATCGTCGCGACCCGCCTCGGCGGGCCGTGTGTGGTGCAGTTCGAGCGGGCGTGACAAGACCTCCGGGAAGCGCCACTTGCGCACCATGACCGCGGCGATGTCCACGTGCGTAAATGGCAGCGTGTCGAACTCTCGTCGGTGGAGGGCGCCCGGCGCGGCACAGTCGTTGTACGTCGCCAGGTACGATTCTCCGAGGAGGCGGTGCATCAGGGGAATGCCCGCATCCATCATCAATCCGATGACAAAGGCCTCGGCCACCAGACCGGGCGCGCCGATCCGCGCCGCCTCCGCGGCGAGGCAGGCGCGAAAAACGGATTGTCCCCAGACCTTGCGGGCGATCCCCTTGTCATCACCGGCGGAGGCCGCCCGGCTGAGATGAAAACCCAGGGAGACGGCCTTCAGCCGCTCGATGCCGAGCAGGAGGCAGGCGCGCTCCAGGTTCGTGACGGGGGTGCGCTGCGCGAAGAGGGCGGAGTTGGCGAGTTTCAGCACGCGCCCGGAGATGGCGTAATCGGCCTTGATCACCTTCGCGTAGTCGAGGAGTTGAGCATCCCGACGCGAAGAAAGATCAAGGAGGCGAAGTACAACCTCGGGCTGGCTTTCGATACCGATCTTGTCGAGGCGGCCCGACAAGTTCTCGTGCAGTTCGACGACCTCGGAAGCGCTGAGCAGGTTGCGTACCTTCATCGCACTGGACTCCCGAACGGCCCGATCTCCGGTGATCGGGCACAACCACGAATCCGCCCGCCGTGATCGGGCGGAGCGTCGGCGTCTTTGTCGGCTGTTCGGACATCTTGGGAAAGGCGGACTGGGCAGAATTCCTCACGCCAGTGTTCTCGGTCTTTGCGGTCGGAATCCCGTGGACGTCACCCCTTGAACCGGGACCGATCAGGAGCCGACCTTGATCGGCGGATACCGACAGGTGCCACGCTCCGTGTGTGAAGAAATCGTGGGGCGATCGTGCAGAGGGTGTCGTGTGGGTAGAGAGCGCTGGGGGGCTGGGCTACGTTCCATCATGCCCCCCGAATCGGATCGCTCCAAGTTTCCGCCGCGCGGTTCCCGTTCTTCGCGATCACCTCACCCGGGGCCGTCGGTCTCGGTGCAGAAACTCTTTGACAAGGAGTCGCCCCAGGCCGTGGAGGCGGAGATGGCTCTCCTAGGCTCGATGATTCTCGAGCCGAAGGTCATCACGGATGTGCTGAGCGTGGTGTCCGGGCCGGAAGATTTTTACAAAGAGTCGCACGGGCAGATCTACAAGGCGCTGCTCGAGATCTACGACCGGCGCGATGCGGGCGACCTGGTGCAGACGGTCACGCACATGCGCGACCTGGGAATTCTCGATCTCTGCGGGGGCGAGAACTATCTCGTCGAACTGGCGAACTCGGTGCCCACGGCGACCAACGCGCCCCACTTCGCCCGGATCGTCGCGGAAAAGGCGCGTCTGCGCCGCCTCATCGACGCCTGCGGCGACATTCTCTTCGACGCGTACCACTCGGGCAATCTGGGGCCGGACGGAGCGCGTGAGGTACTGGACCGCGCCGAATCGGCGGTCTTTGAACTCGCGCAGGAGAAGAACGTCTCGGATGTGCAGGCCCTCTCCGACCTGCTCGACATCGAGATGAAGCGCATCGAGGTCATGGAAGCGACGGGGGCGAGCATGTCGGGCATCCCCACCGGCTACCACGACATGGACAACATGCTCCTGGGGATGCAGCCGGGCGAGATGCTCATCCTCGCGGCGAGGCCCAGCATGGGCAAGACCGCCCTCGCCCTCAACATCGCCGAGCAGACCGCCACGGGGGCCCAGCCCGTGCCCGGCGCGCCCCGGACACGCAACATCCCCGTCGGATTCTTCAGTCTGGAAATGTCAAAGTCCTCCGTGGTGCTGCGCATGCTGTGCGCGAAAGCTCGCGTCAAGAGCCAGGATCTCCGCGGCGGGAAACGCCTGAGCAAGCAGGACCTGGCGAACCTGGGCATGGCCGCCGACGACCTGCGCCAGGCGCCCATCTTCATCGACGACACGCCGGGCCTGACCGTGCTGAACCTGCGGGCGCGGGCTCGGCGGATGGTCCAGCAGCACGGGGTCAAGGCCATCTTCATCGACTACCTCCAGTTGCTCAGCGCTCCCGGCGCCGCCCGCGAGTCGAGGCAGATGGAGGTTTCGTCCATCAGCCGCGGCATCAAGGGGTTGGCGCGTGAACTGAAAGTGCCGATCGTCTGTCTCTCGCAGTTGAACCGCGCCGCGGAACAGCGAGAGGGCAACCGTCCCCGCATGAGCGACCTGCGCGAATCCGGTTCGATCGAGCAGGACGCCGACGTGATCCTGCTGCTGCACCGCGAGGACTATTACCACAAGGACGATCAGGAGTGGCAGGACGCCAACCCGGAGAAAGTCGGACTCGCCGAGATCATCATCGCCAAGCAGCGCAACGGCCCGACGGGCGTGGTGAAACTGCATTGGAACAGCGACATCACCCGCTTCACCGAGTACGACCCGCACGGCCAGGCCCCCGGCGGCTACCGCGACCTCGGCGGTGCCTTCGACGACTTCGGCGGACCGCCGGCGAAGGGTCAGCCCCAGGGGCCGCAGGGGTCGGGCGGTGGCGACTATCGCGGCTTCGCCCCGGGCAGGAAGAGCGGGCCGATCGAGAACCACCGCGACGGCGGCGGGCCGGATGCGGGGATCGATGACTTCGATCTGGGGTGAGGGGCGCGGAGCGTCAGTACACTTCGAGGAACATCCGCCGTGTCGGGTGCAGCGACCTGTTCAGCATCGCCCGCTCCCACGCCGCGGGCGGTCCGGCCGCGGCGTCGATACGCAGGTACTGTGCCAGCGCTTCACCTTGAAGCATGCCGCCGAGGGATTGCATGACGCCCAACTCCATCCCCGCGATGCCGCACATGTAGATCAGCGTGCGCTGCGATTCGAGCAGGGGCTTGAAGAGGTCCCGATCGGCGTTCAGTCGTTCGTGGACGTACAACCCTTTTCGGCCATCGGGCAGAGGCTCACGGCTGATGGCGGTCATGTAACGGAAGTTCTCGTGCCGCTTCGCGAGGTTCAGCAGGTCATCGTGATAGAGAAGGTCCGTCGAGTAGGCCGACCCCATGATCAGCGCGATGCGGCTCGCGCAGCCGCGTGCGAGCAGATCCATGACCATGCCGCGGAACGGGGCGATCCCCGTGCCCGTGGCGATGAAGAGGTAATCGTGAGCGGACGGGTCGGAGGGGAGAACAAAGCGTTTGCCGCTCGGCCCGGTCAGGGTGACCTGTTCGCCCTCTTGCAGGTCGCACAGGTAGTTGGACGCGACCCCGAGGAAGAGCCGGTGCGACTCCCAGTGCTCATCGATCGTGCGCTTCACCGTGGTGGCGACAACGTTTCCGGTCCCGTCCTCGCCGCGTGAGGGGGAAGCGATGGAGTAGAGCCGCAGTTTGTGGGGCTTGCCGTTGGCATCGACCCCGGGCGGGATCACACCGAACGACTGCCCCGCGAGGAAGGCCCCCGCGAGCGGCGTCCCTGTCACGTCGATCGAAACGTGCCGAACGAACCCGGATGCCTTCTTGCTCGCGGTGCAGCGATACGTCTTGACCACCGTGCCCGTGCAGGGCTTGGCTGGCGTGGCCAGGTGCATCTTCACCTCGGGCATCGCGGGTGTGCCGGGAAGCGGCGTTGATTCGATGGACATTTGAACAGTTCGCAGGTTTACCGGCGTGGGCGGTCGGTTCCGGGGTGCGGGAGCGCGAGTGGACCGAGCCGTTGAATGCACGGGTGAAGTCGCCGCGCGAGGTCAGGTGCCGTCGGCCTTGCCGATCTGCCACTCTTCGAGTTCGATGGGGGCTTGGCGGCCGAAGATGGTGACCAGCACGCGGACCAGCCCCTTCTCCGGGAGGACCTCATCGACGGTTCCCTCGTAGGTGGCGAAGGGGCCTTCCTTGATGACAACGTGCTCGCCCTTGGCGAAGACGAGCTTGACCATCGGCTCGTCCTCGGGCTTGCGGCTGTCGATGAGCATCTTCTCGATCTCGTGCTCCTTCATCGCGGTGGGGCGGCCCGCGGTGCCCACGAAGTCGCCGACGCCGGTGGTCTCCTTGATGAGGAAGAAGACGTCCTGGGGGATGCGGCCATCGGGCTCCAGCCGCATCTCGACGAAGACATATCCGGGGTAGAGTTTGCTCTCGGTGATCTTGACCTTGCCGCCCTTGACCGTCTTGGTCTTCTCGGTGGGGACGAGGATGCGGCTGACGAGGTGCTCCATCCCCTCGATCTTGACCTTGCGGAGGAGCGTCTGCTGGACGCTCGACTCCTTGTTGCTGGCGACACGGAGGACGAACCAGTTCATGCCATCGAGACGCATCGGCTCGTCGGGACGGAGCAGGCCCGTCCGCTCCGGGGGGGCGATGGGCTGCGGCTCGGGGTTGTCCTCGTACTGGTCGTTGACCGGGGCGGGTTCGTAGTTCATGGTTGGTCCGAGTGGCGTCGTGCGCCGGGGTGGGCCGCGGACGGCCGGAGCGCCCCGGGCGCGGGGCGAAAAAGAAACAGGAAACGAAACGGGATGGGACGGTCGCACTAGGCGGCCGTGACGGCTCAGGTCTTGATCACGTCGATGAGCATGAAGAAACGCGACAGGAGCGTATCGAAGAGGAAGATGAAGGCGGCGATCAGGAAAGTCGCGGAGATGACCACACTCGTCGAATCGATAATGGTCTTGCGGGTGGACCAGTTGACTTTCTTCATCTCCCCGTCCGTGGCGATGAGGAAGTCGGCGGATGTGCGTTTCACGGCCACGTACCGGTAGATGACGATGCCGCCCACGATGATGATGAGAATGGCCACACCGGCCTGCAGGTAGACCCTCTGGAACAGGTAGACGGGCTCGGGACGGCCCGCGGCCCCCGCGAATCCCGCGGCGGTTTCAACGCGGTCGGTGTCGAGGAGCGACTTGCCTTTGTTGAGGTTGAGTTCCTTCAGGTGCAGAATGCTCCCGTCGGAGTTGACGGAAGCGATTTTCGCCATGCCGATCGCGTCGGTGCCCCGCCGGAGAGTGACTTCCTGTCCGAGGCTCGCGGTTCCCGAGGGCCTGGCAACAGGGAGGATGTACTCGGCGACAGGGATCGAGACGGCGGCGAGGCGGTTCCACGCCCACATCGCGCCCGCGAGCACGATCATGCCCGCGAAGACGGCGGTCATCACGCGGACCCAGTACCCCTGACCATACTTGTAAATGCCGAAGCCCAGGCGGCCGGCTTCCTTCAAGTCCTGACGGTCTTGATCGGTCGGGCGGTCGGAAGGTTTCGTGAGAGCGGTTTCCATGTGATCTGCATTCAGCCGGAATGGTCCGGCGGTGAGGGACGATCGATCGAACACGGCGGGAGGGACTTGAACCCGCAACCTGCGGATTTGGAATCCGCTGCTCTACCAGTTGAGCTACCGCCGTAATGGAGACGGGACCCGGGACCTGACGACCGCGAGATCATCGCGGCGGGTTCGGCCCATCCGTCGGGGAAGTTCGCTTACTTGCGCTTCACCTTGTGCAGCGTGTGCTTGCG
>DDSA01000220.1:9278-9505 GCA_002343715.1 Phycisphaerales bacterium UBA2402
CACCTTGTGCAGCGTGTGCTTGCGGAGGCGAGGGCTGTACTTCATCATGCCTTCCTTCAGGCCCTCGGGCATGCCGCCCTTGGTGTTGACGCTGGTGCGGTAGTTCAAGTCCCCGCACTCGGAGCACTGAAGCCAGAGGTATTCACGGGCTGCTGCTTTCTTCTTTGCCATGACAAACTGCCTTTCTAACGCGGCGGGCCGCCGCGGGGGTCTGCGTTCGGGGAAGA
>DDSA01000220.1:9714-9955 GCA_002343715.1 Phycisphaerales bacterium UBA2402
AACGCGGCGGGCCGCCGCGGGGATCTGCGTTCGGGAAAGGGCCGTCGCCCTTCGGAGAAGCCACCGCCCGAGCGGGAAGGCTCGGGCGGGGTGAGGATTCTAGGCGTTTCGGGAACTGGTCAGAAGCCCGGTTCCACCCAAGGTCTTACTGGATGATCTCGACAACGACGCCCGAGCCGATGGTCTTGCCGCCCTCGCGCACGGCGAAACGGACGCCCTTCTCCATGGCAACGGGCTTGTC
>DDSA01000220.1:10278-11444 GCA_002343715.1 Phycisphaerales bacterium UBA2402
GTGGTGCGGAAGTAGAACTGGGGGCGGTATCCGGAGAAGAAGGGGGTGTGGCGTCCGCCCTCTTCCTTGGTGAGGACGTAGACCTCGCCCTTGAACTTGGTGTGGGGGGTGATGCTCTTGGGCTTGCAGAGAACCTGGCCGCGTTCGATCTCTTCCTTGTCAACGCCGCGGAGCAGGGCGCCGACGTTATCGCCGGCCTGCCCGCTGTCGAGTGTCTTGTTGAACATCTCGACGCCGGTGACGACGCAGGACTTGGTGTCGCGGAGGCCGACGATCTCGACCGTGTCGCCGACCTTGACCAGACCGCGCTCGATGCGGCCCGTGGCGACGGTGCCGCGGCCCTTGATCGAGAAGACGTCCTCGACGCTCATGAGGAAGGGCTTGTCGACCTCGCGGGTCGGCTCGGGGATGAAGGTGTCGATGGCCTCGAAGAGGTCGTCGATGGGCTTGCAGGCCTTGTCGTCGGCGGGGTTCTCGAGGGCGAGTTTGGACTGGCCGCGGATCACGGGGGTGGTGTCGCCGGGGAAGCCGTACTTCTTGAGGAGTTCGCGGACTTCGAGTTCGACGAGGTCGAGCAGTTCGGGATCGTCGACAAGATCGACCTTGTTGAGGAAAACCACGATGTGGGGCACACCGACCTGGCGGGCGAGCAGGACGTGCTCGCGGGTCTGGGGCATGGGTCCGTCGGCGGCGGAGACGACGAGGATGGCCCCGTCCATCTGGGCGGCGCCTGTGATCATGTTCTTGACGAAGTCGGCGTGGCCCGGACAGTCGACGTGGGCGTAGTGACGCTTGGACGTCTCATACTCGGTGTGCGACGAGGCGATGGTCACCGTCTTGTTGGCGTCACGCACGGTGCCGCCCTTGGTGATTTCCGCGTAGGTCTTGGGCTTCTGGTTGTTCTTGATCGCGGAACGCGCGGACATCGCGGCGGTCAGGGTGGACTTGCCGTGATCGATGTGACCGATCGTGCCGACGTTGACGTGGGGTTTGGTACGAGTAAAGACGCCGACTGCCATGGGATTGACTCCGTGCGGGGCGGCACGCGCCGCCCCCAATGCTTCTCGGGAAACCCAACTAGAAGACCTGGGGCGGGGATCCCATCGCGCCTCCACCAGGTCAGCATCCGTGACGGTCACGAACGAACGATTCCGAATCCCGAGGTT
>DDSA01000146.1:0-196 GCA_002343715.1 Phycisphaerales bacterium UBA2402
GGCCCGCAACGTGCAGCAGACCATGGCCCTCGACGCCCTCCTCGACGACGACCTTCGGATGGTGACGCTGCTGGGTGGTGCGGGCACGGGAAAGACCCTGCTCGCCATCGCCGCGGGCATGACCAAAGTATTCAGCGAGGAACGTTACGACAAACTCCTCGTGGCCCGGCCCATCATGCCCATGGGGCGCGACATC
>DDSA01000146.1:271-40274 GCA_002343715.1 Phycisphaerales bacterium UBA2402
GCACGGGCAAGACGCTGCTGGCCATTGCCGCGGGCATGGCCAAGGTCTACGCGGAAGAGCGCTACGACAAGCTGCTGGTCGCTCGTCCGATCATGCCCATGGGGCGCGACATCGGCTACCTGCCCGGTGACAAGGACGAGAAACTCGCGGCGTGGATGCAGCCGATCTTCGACAACCTCCAATACCTGCTCTCGACCCGCGGGGCACAGACGCAGGCGGCCGACAGCCACACCGTCGAGCAGCGTGTTCAGAAACTCATGGCCGACGGCAAACTCGTGCTCGAGCCTCTCACCTACATCCGCGGGCGCAGCATCCCTCACCAGTTCATGATCGTCGATGAGGCCCAGAACCTGACCCCTCACGAGATCAAGACCATCGCCAGCCGCGTGGGTGAGGGGACGAAACTGGTGCTGACCGGCGACATCGGCCAGATCGACAACCCCTACCTGGACCAGTCCAGCAACGGCCTGGCCTACTCGATCGAGAAGATGAAGGGCGTGCGGCTCTTCGCGCACGTCACGCTCGCCAAGAGCGAGCGGAGCGAACTAGCGAGCCTGGCGGCATCAAGGCTATAGCCGGGCGGCCCCCGATCGGCCCGGCGCTTCACTCGATCAGGTGAGCTGGTTCTGGGGTTTCTTCGGTCACGCGTTCCTTCTCCATCTTGCCGTCGGGCTTCTGCATCGAGAGGATGTGCATGTCCTCGTTGACGCGGCAGAGCAGGTGGACAGGGCGGCCCCAGAGCAGGCGCAGACTGCGCAGGACTTCGGTCGCGCGGGCGGCCTCGACTTCGAGGCCGCTGAACTTGTGGGCGAGCATCAGTTCGCCCCGGTTGAGATAGTTGCCATCCACGGCGTAGATAAAGGGCTGCCCGGCGTTGGTGATGTGGTGCAGGAGGGTCTGCTTCACGCGCTGGTAGTCGCGGCTGACGATCTTGACCTCGCCGGTCTGCGGGTCGCGCTGGTGGCGGTACATCTTGAACCGCTCGACAAACTCCTCGGTGAGGAACTCGTCGATGAAGGACACGTCGTTGTAGATGCGGCGCACCTCGAAGATCTTCTCTCGGCCCTTCATGCTCCTGTCATCGAAGGCTTCCTTCCGGCCGATCTCGTTGATGTCCTCCCAGCGGGGGCCGTGCTGGCCGGTGTTCCAGCGGCGTTCGATGTCCTTGAAGAGTTCGACCCCGATCTTGTAGGGGTTGAAGCCGCCGGGGGGCATGTGGACAACCCCGCTGTGCTGGTCGGCGTAATGGACAATCTCACGAGCCTCCAGGAAGTGCTGGGTCATGAGCTTGCTGTGCCAATAGGTGGCCCAGCCCTCGTTCATGATCTTGGTCATCGCCTGGGGGGCGAAGTAATAAGCCTCATCGCGGACGATGCCCAGGATGTCCTGCTGCCACTCGGCCAGGGGCGCGTGCCGGAGCAGGAAGAGCAGCACATCGCGCGTCGGTCGAACGGGGAACTTGCTCCCCGCGGCCTTCATCCTCTTCTCGTGCTCGAGCCGCTGGCGTTCGATCTCGCTGGCGGGGTTGATGAAGGGGTCCATGTAGTCCTTGGCCGGAAGTTTCTCCGGCTCGAAGCGCGCCGGCCCCGCCTCATCCTCGTCGCGGGACATGCCCCCCTCACCCCTCGCCGAGGTGCCGGCCCGCGGGTCGCGGGTGACAAAGGGCGAGTGCGGGTCGATCAGGTTTTCGAGTGTGAGGCAGGCATCGATGTAGCGCTCGACGGCCTCCTGTCCCTGGCGGTCGATGTGGCGGCGGACACGGGTGGCGTGGTTGGCCATCTCGTCCATCATCTTGCGGTTGGTCTTGGAGAACCAGAGGTTGTGTTTGAAGAAGTCGGCGTGGCCGTAGACGTGGGCCATCACCAGTTTCTGGTCCGTGACGGCGTTGGATTCCTGCAGATAGGCGTAGCAGGGGTCGTTGTTGATGACCATCTCGTAGATGCGGCCCAGGCCGTAGGCGTCGCGCTTGCTGAGTTTCTCGTACTCCATCCCCCACCGCCAGTGCGGGTACCGCGTCGGGAACCCCCCGTAACTGGCGATCTGGTTCATCACGTCGAAGGGAAGAACCTCGAAGACCACCTCGTAGAAGTCCAGGCCGTACTCGACGGCCTTGGCCTTGATCCGCTGCATGTGCTCCAGCAGTTCGGGCGAAAGGTCGGTGTGGGGGGTCCCGGGCATAGAGGATTATCGGCGAAAGTGCGGGTCGGAAACGGGAAAAGTCTGAACCGGGCGGAGGCCGGACAGACACTTTGCGAGTGCGCCAAGGTGCCGGACAATTATTCGGTCTTTCTGGACACGAGCGGCGTTCTGAATCATGGGTTCACCCTCCGTAGCCTCGATGCGTGATGGCACTCCCCACATCACATACGAGCATGGCCCGCCTCAGGTTGATGCTTCCTGATATCACATACACCACACTCGTTTGTCGCATCAGCGCTACGACCACGGATAAGCCCCAACGGTTGGAGCACAAGTCGAGGAGCGCGTGGCACCACGACGGTACACCGTTTCACCGAGATCACGACCGCGATACGAGCACGTTCACGCCGGATCACACCACGGTCACCAAGCCGACGTCCGCTCCCGCGGTATACTCCTTCTGCCCGGCTCGGGCCGGGCATCGGGGTCGGCGCTGTGACACGGGCGTACCGGGTACGGGGTCGTCCCGCCCTCGGACTCTCCGCCATGCGCCACATCACCGCGTCACTGATCCTTGCCTCGGCTGTCTCGATCTCTTCCGCCCAGCAGTCCATCGACATCTCGAAGCTCCCGGCTGAGATCAAGTCGCTGAAATGGTCATCGGTAGACATCGGTTCACTCTCCCCCGTGCAGAAGTGCCGTGCTTTGCTCGTGCTGAACGAAGTGCTCGACGAGATGAACGCGCAACTGTCGGTCGAGGCCGATCTGATGAGCGAGTTCATCGACACGAAGGGACTGGGGCCGTCGTTCGCCTCGCAGCCCCCAGCGCCCGAGGCCGCGCCGCTGACCATGCAGAACGGCCTTCAGATCGCCGCGGCGATGCTGGCCGGCCCGCTGGCCGACTCGTCGTACGCCACACAGATGTCCGATTCCTCAGACGAAGTCCTGAAAGCCTACGACTCGATGTACCAATCGACGTGCCAGGGCAAGTGGCACACCGCTGATGCATCCCGTCTGCAGGTGCGCGCGATGTCACGCTTCCTTCAATCACAGGGCAAGATGGCCGACTACCAGGCCTGGGTGCCGGGAGAGATGCAGCGCCGCGCCGCCGAGGCCGCGCAGGAACAAGCCGCCCGACAGGCCGCCGCCGCGGCCAAGAGCCAGGCCCAGGAAGCCGCTCTGATGCAGAAGCAGGCCGAGAAGATCGCGCAACAGAGTGCCCAGTTGCAGCAGCAGCAGGCCGCCGCGGCGCAGATGCAGCATGCGCTGGCCGTGGCCCAACAGCAGCAAGCGCAGCAACAACAGTCGCAGAACGCCCCCGCCGCGGCTCCGACGGATGGCTACCCCGAGTACTACTACGGCGGGTGGGGGGCTGTGGCCGCGGCGGATTGGTACCGTCACCCCGGGTACGCCGCCGCCGCCGCGTCACGGACCGATGCGCGGATGGCGTCGTGGCACGGGGCCGGCTTCAGGCGGCGATGAGAACCGTATTCTGTTTCTCACCGACATCCGAGTTCTATCGCATCGATCTGCCTCGATGAATCGGCGATGAGTCACGCGAACCTCAGCGATGGAGTTGCGGCACGACTCCATCACCGAGCGAATGTTCTCCTCGCGGATCGGGCTGTTATCCTGTGTTCGTGGCCCTGCTGCGAGGGGTTGCTGTGACCCCGGCAGGCTCGAGCGGCCCATCCAGTCACGGACGGAGTTCACTACAGTGCTCATGTATGCCGTCGAACACGCAGCCCCGCATCGCCGAGTCCGCCGATGAAGCCGTCGCGTCCATCCGAAGCGGGATGAACGTCTTTGTCCACGGGGCGTGCATGACACCCACCCCGCTGCTGGAGGCCCTGGCCCGCCGGAACGACCTGGAGGGTGTTCGTTTGTATCACCTCCACCTGGCAGGCCCCATGCCCCCCGCCGATCATCGTCTGGCGGGCCGCTTTACCTCGGTCTCGCTGTTTACCGGAGCCAACGTGCGGCAGGCCATCGCCGAGGGTCGGGCCGAGTACATGCCCGTCTTTCTCTCCGACATCGGCCCGATGTTCCGGCACGGCGTGATCCGCCTGGACGCGGCGATTGTGCAGATGTCGCCGCCCGACCGGCACGGGTTCTGCACCCTGGGCACGTCCGTGGATGTGGCCCGGGCCGCGGTCGAGGCCGCGCCGATCGTGATCGCGGAAATCAACCCACGGGTGCCGCGGACACGCGGCCACTCCGCTTTCGCGTATTCGCGGCTGCACACCTGCGTCCACACCGACCGCCCCTTGCACGAGCACCCCGCCGAGCCGGAAACCCCGATCACGGCCCGCATCGGCGAGATCATCGCCGGCCTCA
Organism: Phycisphaerales bacterium UBA2402; assembly: GCA_002343715.1. Classification (GTDB taxonomy): domain Bacteria; phylum Planctomycetota; class Phycisphaerae; order Phycisphaerales; family UBA1924; genus UBA2402. The sequence continues at coordinate 4,748 of DDSA01000146.1, forward strand.
TCGACGATGGGTCTTGTCTGCAGGTTGGCATCGGAGGAATCCCGGATGCGGTCCTCTCGCGGCTGGGGAATAAGCACCACCTCGGCGTCCATACGGAGATGTTCTCCGATGGGATGATCGACCTCATCCGCGGCGGGGTGGTGACCAATCGCGAAAAAGCCATCCACCCCGGCCGCACCACCACCAGTTTCGTGGCCGGAACCGAACGCCTCTTCGAGTTTGTAGACGATAACCCGACGATCGAGTTTCACGGCGCGGAGCGGACCAACGACACATCGCTGATCCGCCGGAACCCAGGGGTCGTCGCGGTCAACTCCGCCATCGAAATCGACCTCACCGGCCAGGTGTGCGCGGACTCGATCGGCGAGCGAATCTTCTCTGGGATCGGCGGTCAGATGGACTTTATCCGCGGGGCGGCCCTCTCTCGCGGCGGCAAGCCGATCATCGCCCTGCCCTCCACCGCTGCCGGGGGCACGGTCTCGCGCATCACCCATCGTCTCAAAGAAGGCGCGGGCGTCGTCACCACCCGAGGGCACGTTCATTGGGTTGTGACCGAACACGGCGCTGTCAATCTGCACGGCAAGACCCTCCGTGAGCGCGGCGAGGCTTTGATCTCGCTGGCGCACCCGGACTTCCGCGCCGGACTTCTGGCACATCTCGCGGAGACCCGCCGCTGTATGGTTTCGTGACAAGCCGATCATCGATTTCACGCGATGAGTTCTCGCCGCACCTTTCCGAACACATCGGTCAATCGGTAATCCCGCCCTTGGTGGCGGTACACCAGTTTCTCGTGATCCACGCCCAGCAGGTACAGCATGGTCGCGTGCAGGTCGTGGACATCGACCGGGTCCTTGACGATGTTGTACGAATAGTCATCGGTCTCGCCGAAGACGATGCCCGGCTTGATGCCCCCGCCAGCGAGCCAGAGTGAGAAACAGCGCGGGTGGTGGTCGCGCCCGTAGTTGTCCTTGGTCAGTTGCCCCTGGCTGTAGACCGTGCGGCCGAACTCGCCGGCCCACAGAACCAACGTCTCATCGAGCAGGCCGCGGCGGCGGAGGTCCTTGAGGAGGGCCGCCTGGGCCCGGTCCACGATGCGGGACTGATCGCGGATTTCCCTGGGCAGGTTGTTGTGAGCATCCCAGCCTCGCATGTAGAGTTGAATGAAACGCACGCCGCGCTCGGCGAGGCGGCGGGCGAGGAGGCAGTTGGCGGCGAAGGTGCCGGGCGTTCGGACATCGGGCCCGTAGAGGTCGAGTGTCTCCTGATCCTCATCGGAGAAGTCGGTAAGTTCGGGGACCGACATCTGCATGCGGTAGGCCATTTCGGCCTGTGCGATGCGGGCCCGAACCTCAGGGTCGAGGCTGCGCGCGGCCTCGCGCTCGTTGAGTTCTCCGACGAGGTCAAGGAACCTGCGGCGGTCGGACCGCGCCAGGCCGTCGGGGTCCTTGAGAAAGAGGACGGGATCCCCCGCGCTGCGGAGTTTGCACCCCTGGTGTTCGCTGGGGAGAAAGCCGCTGCCCCAGAAACGGGCGGAGAGGGCCTGCATGTTCCCCACGCCTTGCGTGATGAGCACGACGAACGCGGGCAGGTCGCGGTTCATCGTGCCCAGCCCATAGGACATCCAACTGCCGAAACTCGGACGGCCCGGCTGCTCGTGCCCGGTCTGAAAGAACGTGATGCCCGGTTCGTGGTTGATGGCCTGTGTGTGCATCGAGCGGATGATGCAGAGTTCCTTGGCGCACGAGGCGGTGTGGGGGATGAGTTCGCTGAGGTACGCCCCGTCCTGGTTGTTCTCGTATCGATTGAACGTGAAGATGGACGGCGCCACCGGGAACTTGGCCTGACCGCTGGTCATGCCGGTCAGGCGTTGACCCTGACGGATCGAATCGGGCAGGTCTTCGTTGAAACGATCCGCCAGACCGGGCTTGTAGTCGAAGAGGTCGATCTGGCTGGGCGCGCCCTCCATGTGGAGGTAGATGATGCGTTTGGCTTTTCGGGCTGTCGTCGGTGTCGGTGTGTAACGTGCTTCACCGATGAGTGGTGCGGGTTCCTGACCCGCCGATGCGCCCAGAGACGCCAGGGCCAGCGTCCCCAGACCGGCTCCGATCGAGCGCCCCGCAACACCGAAGAACCGGCGGCGAGTGAGGTCAAGATAGTGTTCCTCGACGGGGTGCATGGATGAGTTTATCCGAAGCGCCGGGGTCGGATCGTGGGTATCAGGTCCGAAATTCCTCGGACTGTTTCTGTCGCCACGCCTCGCGCAGGGCCGACACGACCCGCCCGGCATACGCGGGGCCGTCGCACAAGGGTGATGCGAGCAAGGTCGCCCGCAGCCCGGCGCGGATCGAGGCGAGCCGGGGCCGATCCGAAGCGAGCGACGCTGCCAACGAGACGTACTCCGTCTCATCGCGGGCGATGAGTTCCTTCAGACCCGCCTGGGTCAACAGGCTCGCGCCGACCCGGCCCGCGTGCATCTCGCCCGCGAGGGTGATGACCGGCACGCCCATGTACAACGCTTCGCAGGTCGTGGTCGTTCCGTTGTAGGGGACCGGGTCCAGCGCGATGTCGATGCGCGAATACAGGGCGAGGTGGTCGGCGAGTTGCTCCGCCCGCCCCAGCACCTCGACGCGGTCGGGGGCGAGGCCGGCCTCGACAAAGCGGCGGTGCATATCGGCCCGCAGATCGGGATCAGAGAACGCGTTGCACTTGAGCAACAGCCGTGAGCCGGGAACCGCGCTCAGCACACGTGCCCACAACGCGATCACCTTCCGGTTGATCTTGTGGACCGTGTTGAACGTGCCAAAGGTGATGTGCCCCGCGGCGATGCTCGGCGGGGGGGCCGGCGCCGGGGCCGCCCGCGGAGGCTTGTAGCACAGGAAGCACGGGTCGATACGCAGAAGCCGTTCCGGCCCGGATTCCCCGGGCACCGGCGGATCGGTCACGCTATCGACGATTCGCCGGTCGATGGCCGCGACGCCCGTGATGTTCGGGTAGCCCAGGTACGTGATGAGCAGGGGCGCGGGTCGTCGGTGCATCGCACGCAGGCTGTGCGCGTGCGTGTGGCCCGAGAGCTCGATCAGGATGTGGAGTCGATCGGCGAAGATGACCTCGGCCAGTTGCGGGTCGTCGACGCGGTCCATGATCCGCCAGGTCGCCCCGTGACTCTTGAGACGCTGGGTCACGGCGTCGGCGATGAAGTTGGTCTGATAGACATAGACCTCGACGCGAGCGCGGTCGTGGTGCTCCAGGAACGGCTCGATGAACCAGGCGACGCTGTGGGTGCGCAGGTCCGGCGAGACGATGCCGATGCGCAGCCGTCCCGGCTCGGGCCAACCGGAAAAATCCCGCGGTGGTTGTTGCTCGCTCGCCGCGAGGAGTTCGCCGTACCGCCGATGCTGGGCCAGCACCTCGGCCGGTGAGACATCCGGCGAGTAGTTCATGATGTGCGCGACTCCACCCGCCGCCTCCGGGTTGTCCGGCTGGCCGGCCTCGACCTCTCGCATCAGGGGCAGGGCTTCTTCCACGCGGCCCATATTGAGCAGCGATGCGGCCTGCTGCAGCCGCAGCCCGTGGTGACCCGGCGAGACGGTCAGTCCTTCACGGCACAGACGCTCCGCCCGCGTTGGTCGGTTCAGGTCCAGTTCATAACCCACCCGCAACGAATAAATCGAAGGATCAGTCGGCGCGAGTGTCGTCGCCTTGCCCAGCACGGCCAGGGCCTGCTCCAACTTTCCCGCGATCCCCAGCAGGTTGGCGTGGTTGAGCTGGCAACCCAGGTCACGCGGGGCCAAAGCCGCCGCGGTGCCCGCGAAGTGAAGCGCCCGATCGACCTGCCCGCACGCCAGCAGCGCATCGGACAGGACAAAGGCGGCCGCGGGATCGCGTGGAGACGCGGTGAAGAGCCGCTGGGCCTTGGCCGCGGCATCGGATGCGCGCCCCTCGCGGAGCAGCGCAAAGACGGGATCAAACCTGGGCGGGAATCGCGACACGAGGCGTGCTTAGCGCCGGTTCAGTTTGCTCAGCAGACGCAGAATTTCGAGGTACAGCCAGACCAGGGTGACCAGCAGCCCGAACCCGGCGTACCACTCCATGTGCTTGGGCGCGCCCGACTTGACTCCACCCTCGATGAACTGGAAATCGAGCACGAGGTTGAGTGAAGCAAGGATAATCACGACGATGCTGAAGCCGATGCCGACGGCACCCGATCCGTGCAGCGCTCCCATGATGTTGAGACCGAACATCCCGAACAGGAAACTGGCGAGGTAGGTGAGAGCCACGCCCAGCGTGCCGACCATCACGATTTTCATCGCGGTTCCGCCCAGCCGGATCAGCCCCAGCCCGTACCCGACCAGCAGCGCCACGAAAATACCGAAGGTCAGGGCCACCGCCTGCATCACCATCGCTCCGCCCGCCGGGTTCTTTCCCGCGACCAGGAACGAGATCGCGCCGAGGAAAGCCCCCTGAAGAAGTGCGTACAAGGGTGAGAGGAACGGGGCGGTCATGGGCTTGAACGAGATGATCAACGCCAGGACAAAGCCGCCCAGGCACCCTCCCAGCACCAGGATGTTCGGATTGAACGTGAGCTTCGCCACGGCGTGCGCCGACCCGAGGGCGGCAGCGATGCACAACAGAAGTAGGAACCCGGTCTTGGCGACCGTTCCGGTCATGGTCATCACGCCCGCGCGTCGCGGGGCGAGTTCTGTGGAAATGCCGGCCCAGTCGGCGGGGGCGAAGGTCTCTTCTCGAAGGACGGGGTTGCTGGATCGCATGGTCGTTTCGCTCCTGAATGCGGTGAGAGCGTAGGAGGGTGGAGTGAATCACATCGCCCAAAACTCCCGTGCATCAGCGCATCGCGGCGGCGAAAACCACGCTTGTCCGATGCCGGACACCGCAGAGAGTTCCTGTCCCGATCACATCCGCTCCACCGTGGGCAGGCCGAGCACCCCCAGCCCGTCTTCGAGCACACGCGCGGTAAGAGCGCACAACCGAAGCCGTCCGTCCCGCACTGCTCCCTCTTCGCTCAGCGTGGGGCACTGGTCGTAGAACGTGCTGAACAGCCCGGCCACCTCGAAGAGATACTGGCACAGGCGGTGCGGTTCGAGCGAATCAGCCACGCTCCTGACCGTCGCCCCGTACCGCAGGAGAGCCAGCGCGAGTTGCTTCTCGGCGTGGTGGCGGGTGCTGGGTGGTGCCGATTTCCACCCGTCGCCGACGCCTCGTTCCGCCGCTTTCCGGAACATGCTTTTGATCCTCGCGAGCGCGTACAACAAATACGGCCCGGTGTTCCCCTCGAAGGCCAAGGCCCGGTCGAAGGAGAAGACATAATCCTTGATCCGATCGTTCACGAGATCGGCGTACTTGAGCGCCGCGATGCCCACGGCCTCGGCGATCGTGCGGACCTCGGCTTCGGGCATGGTCTCGCCGCGCCGTGCGGCGGTTTCTTTCACCGCGGCCAAGGCCCGCAGCACGGTCTCTTCGAGCAGGTCCGCGAGTTTGACGCTGTCGCCTGAGCGGGTCTTGAAGGGTCGGCCGTCCTCCCCCAGCACCATGCCGAACGCGGCGTGCTCCATCACGGCGGGCTTGCCCGTGCGGGGATGGATAGCGTACCCGGCCTTGAGGCTCGCGCCGAAGACTTGCCTGAGTTGAAGGTTCTGGCGGGCGTCGATGGCGTACACCAGCCGATCGCCGCCGAAGACCTGCACCCGCCGGCGGATCGCCGCGATGTCCGTTGTGGCGTACAGGAACCCGCCGTCGCTCTTGCGCACGAGGCAGGGCTGAGTGATGCCGCCGTACTCAGGCTCTTCCAGCCGCACGATGAGCGCGCCCTGATCGTGCACGGCCACACCCCGGGCCACCATGTCCTCGACCATCGGGCCCATCTCCTGGGCGTACGTGGATTCGCCCGCGGAATCGGCATCGGTCACGCGCACGTGCAGACGCTCGCACGCGGCGATGCACTCGGCCATTGTCACATCGCGGATGCGCTGCCAGACGGCGTAGGTCCTTGGCTCGTGTGCCTGGAGTTCGAGGAGCGTCTCCTTCGCGGCGAGGAAGGCCTCCGTGGCGCCGCCGACCTGGGCCTCGCACTCGGCCTCGGCTTTGGGGCCTAGCCCGTACTTGCGCACGGCCTCCAAGGCCCCTGTATCGCGCTGGCACTCCGCCTGCGCGGCTTTGTAAGCGATGTCGAGTTGGTCGAGCGTGATGCGCGACAGGTCGATCTCCCCCGCATCGGCCAACCGCATGAGTCGGGCCGTCACCATCGCGATGGGCAGGCCCCAGTCGCCGACGTGGTTCTGCCGTTTGACGGTGTGGCCGAGACGCTCGAAAGTCCGCGCGAGCGCATCGCCGATCACGGGAGAACGCAGGTGCCCCACGTGCATCTGCTTGGCCAGGTTCACGCCCATCAGGTCCACAACCACCGTCATCGACGGCGCCGCGGGCTCCACGCCCAGTCCGGGGGCATCCATCGAGGCAACCGCGGCGGAGAGGGCATCCGCCCGCAGGCGGATGTTGATGAACCCCGGACCTGCGATCGATTGCTCCGACAACGCCTCGCAGAGATCGTTCACGTCCGCCGCGGCGATGATGGCCTTTGCTACGTCGCGCGGGTTCTTCCCGGCTCTCTTGGCCAGCGGCATGGCGGCGTTGCACTGGTAATCGCCGAGTTCGGGTTGCTGGCAGACCTTGATGAGCAGATCGACGTCGGCCCCCGGCACCGCGACGTTGATGGCACTGCGGAAGCGGTCGGTCAGGATGGACAATGGATCGACGGGCATGGGAGGTGAGGGTACGCTCCCGCGCCTTCACTACCCGCCGCTCGTCAGTTCGAGTTTGAGCAGCGCCTTGGCGAGCTTCCACTCGCGGTGCACGGTGGGCACGCTGATGCCCAACGCCGCGGCGGTCTCTTCCGCGGTTAGGCCGCTGAAGTATCGGAGCATGACGATCCTCGCCTTGCGCTCGTCCACCTGCTGCAACTTGGTTAGTGCCGCATCGAGGGACAGCATGTCCTCTCGCGGTTGTGGGATCTCGACTTCGTCCGGGTCCAACTCCGCGCGGGCGGCGGCGCCGCCGTGCTTCACCGTCGCCTTGCGGCGGGCCTGATCGACCAGGATGTTGCGCATGGCCTGCGCCGCCGCGGCGAAGAAGTGCCCCCGCCCGTTCCACCCCGGGTCGGCGCTCCCTACAAGTCTGACAAAGGCCTCATGAACGAGTGCTGTCGGCTCGAGGGTGTTGTCCGGACCACCCATCCGAGCCAGGCGCGACCGGGCCAGTTTCCGCAGTTCGCCGTACACGAGCGGCAACAGGTCCGCCGCGGCCGATGGGTCGGACGAAGCCCGTGACAAGATCGTGGTCACCTCGCCCGCGTTCGGTGAAGGGGTGGGAGCATGGCCAGGCGGTATGTCTGCGGGCCGGGGGTTCTGTGGGTGTTCGGTCATGGCGAGATCGATGGAGCGTACGCGGTTCAGGAGTGCAATGACATCGCCTGTTCGGCGTTGGGCGATGCATCGCAATCGCGAAACCCCCGGGCGCGGGGAAGCCCGGCGGATGTTTGTGCTTTGATCTCTGATGATGTCGTTCGGCACGGTTCGGGCGACATGAAAGGTACCGGAGCGGGCGGCGAGTGTGTGGGACTCGCCGCCCGCGGACGGCCCGCTTCTATGAACGCTCCGGAGCGGGGTTCATGAGTGCCGTCTTCATCGGGGCAACGATCCACCGACCTCATCGGTTCACATCCGCCTCTGTCACTCCTCGCCGTACCTCGCTCCGACGGCTTCCCACAACACTTTGTCCTTTTCGATGTCGTACGGCTTGCCGCATTCCGGGCATGTCCCGGACGGTTGCATGGCCGAGACGTCGTACGCGCAGTGCGTGCAAAGCCGGCCCTCTGAAACCAGCAAGGCCCTGCGGATGGACCGGGTTCGCCACAGCCAGTAGGGCCAGATGATCAGCAGCGGCGCCAGCGAAGGCCCGAGTGCGCCGTATCTATACCAGAAGCCCCGCGGCACACCCATCGGCTTACGGAGAAGAACCCACGCGATGGACACGAGCGCACACGCGATTGACAATCCGAACAGCCAATACAAGCTACGCCGCATCACTGGCGGAAAGATCCTGTGATGATCTGTTGGAGGCTCCTGCATGCTCGCTCAAGCCTAGGTGCACGGTCGGCGAACATTCAAAGTCGCGCTCCTGCTAACACACCGAGCGCGCGGAACGTCTTGCCGATGCGAGTTGGATGAACTCTCGGGAGTTGCGATGAGAACGATCGACCATATCCACAGATCGGCGTGGGCGTGGGCCTGCAGCGGGATCATGATTGCCGCGGGGTGCTGGTACACGGGGGACACCCCTCCCGATCCGGCTGACGCCGAGAGTTCCGACAAAGACCTCCCTCACTTCGACGCCTGCATGCCCAGCAAGGTCGGCGCCGAGGACACCAGCCCGGCGTGGAGCCGGCCCGGTCAGAGACTCATCCTGACCGGACGCGTGGTTCAGTCCGACGGGCTGACGCCCGCACCGGGCATTGTTCTGTACTACTACCACACCGACACGCTGGGCCGTTACCGTCACATCCCCGGCGAGGAACGCAGCATGCCCCCCGATACCCTGGGCCGAACGCACGGCAGCATCCGGGGCTGGGTGCGCACGGGTATCGACGGGCGGTACACGATCCGTACCGCTCGCCCGGGGGCGTACCCGGGCGGTTCGGAACCCGCGCATATCCACGCCACCATCCTTGAACCGGGCCGCGAACCGTATTACATCGACGACTTTGTCTTCGACGATGACCCGCTACTCACGACACGGGAGCGCCGCCGACGCGAGAACCGGGGCGGTTCGGGCGTGGTGCGGCTTGTCCACTCCGGCGACGCCCTCATCGGCGAACGGGACATCATCCTGGGCCTCAACATCCCGGGGCACGCATCGGCTCGCCCTGATACGTCCGGCCCGGAAGTCGGCGAGGATGTTCCTTCGTTCCTGCCCAGGCACGCCTTCGGTCCCGACAAGGGCACAACGGCATGCCCCATGTGCAAATACGGATGGTTTCACGGTGCTCTCCTTTTCGTCGGCGAACACTCCGATACGGCCGCCCTCCGCGCGTGGCTGCTCTTCTTCGAGTCCGAGAGCATCGCCCGCGGCGAACGATTCAAGGCCTGCCTCATCGATGGCCGACCGTTGGCCCAAGGTGCCCGCGATCAGGGGTGGGAAGTCCTCGGGCGTAAACTGGGATTGAAGCATGTGGCGCTCACCACGGTCCCATCCTTTTCGGATCCAAGTTCCGAGATCGACAGGTTGAAACTAGACCCCGCGGTGTCCGGAACGCTTCTGCTCTATCGACGCGGCCGCGTCATCGGCAAGGCAGTCAACCCCCGAGCCGAGAACGCGACGTTCGAGTGGGTTCGATCCAGACTTGACGAGACCCGGGGCGAGTACTTCGACGCCCCGGGGGTAGCGAGAGCCCCGTAGCTGTTGTGAAAGCCTCGCCGCAGCGTGAACACGCGGCACGCCACGAGTTTCACGGACACTACGCCGACTCCTCCGATGAGATCGAGTGCAGCGCCCTTCGGATCGCCTTCTCAGTCTCCACCACGATGAAAACCCCGGCCCCGGCCAGGAAGACGCGGCCCCACGCGCCGGCGTCGAGCGGGGCGGTGTGGAAGAGTCGGTTGATGATGGGAAGGTGCGCGAAGGCGGCCTGCACGGCGAGCATTGCGCCGATGCCCCCCCAGAGCCACATATTCGAGAAGAGCGGAACCGCCCAGGCCGGTCGCGTGAGCGCCCGGCTGGAGAAGAGGTAGAAGATTTCGCCGACGACGATGACGGACACCGCCGCGGTTCGGGCCGTGGCCTCGCCCGCACCACGCTCGAGTTCCCAATGAAAGAGCCCCATCGCGCCGACACAGAGCAGCAGCGAGACCAGCCCCGTGCGCATGAACAACTCGAACGTCAGCAGCGGCTTGCGAGGGTCGCGGGGCGGGCGTGACATCACGCCCGGCTCCCGGGCCTCGAAGATCAGAGGCATCCCGAGCAGGATCGAGGTGACCATGTTGATGTACAGAGCGTGGATGGGCAGGATGGGCAACGGCCACCCGAGCATGATGGCGGCGAGGATCACAAACCCTTCGCCGCCGTTGGTGGGAAGAGTCCAGACAATGAACTTGGTGAGGTTGCTGAAGACGTTGCGACCTTCCTCGACCGCCGCGCCGATGGTGGCGAAGTTGTCATCGGCGAGGACCATGTCCGCCGCGTCCTTTGCCACATCGGTCCCGGCGATGCCCATCGCCACGCCGATGTCGGCCTGGCGGAGCGCCGGAGCGTCGTTCACGCCGTCGCCGGTCATGGCGATGATGTGGCCCCGTGATTGGAGCGCCTTGACAAGCCGGAGTTTCTGCTCCGGGGTCATCCGCGCGAAGACCGCCGTGGCATCGGCGCTCGCGGGCAGGTCGTCATCCGGGATCGTCGCCATCTCCGCGCCGGTGATCACGCGGGCGGAGCCGGCACGCCCTTGCTCTCCCACGCGCGGAGCGCCGTTGATGCCGATCATGCCGGCGATCGTTCCGGCCGTGAGCGCGTGGTCGCCGGTGATCATCTTGACGCGCACGCCCGCCCGTTGGCAAGCCTCCACCGCGCTGATGGCTTCCGGGCGGGGCGGGTCGAGCATCCCCTGCACGCCGATGAAAGTCAGCCCCCGCTCGACCATCGCGTGTGTGAGGTCGCCGGAACCGACGGGCGCATCGGCCCGGGCGAAGGCCAGCACGCGCAGGCCTCCGGCGGCGAGCGCTGCCACCGCCGCGTTGACCTCGCCCGGATCGAGCGGCGCGACCCCGCCGGATTCGCTCATCGCATCGTTGCACATGGTCAGGACGCGCTCCACCGATCCCTTGACATAAATGACACGCCCACCCTCACCGCCGCCGGAGATCCCGGGACGGGCGTGGAGGGTGGCCATGTACTGCCGGTCGGACTCGAAGGGAATCGCGTCCAGCCTGGGCATCTCGCCCGCCAGCGCGCCTCGCGACAGGTCCGCGCCGGTGAGTTTCCGAGCCGCCACCACCAACGCGGCCTCGGTCGGGTCGCCGTGGATGCTCCACCCACTCCCGCTCGCAGCCAACTCCGCATCATTGCAGAGTGCGCCGCAGCGCAGCAGTTCGGCGAGCGCGGGGTGGTCGGCGGCCCGCGCGGCCGTGTCCTGTCCCGCCGCACGGACCTCGCCCTTCGGGTCGTACCCCCCGCCGGTGAACACGAACTCCATCCCGCCGCTCCACGCGGCACGGACGGTCATCTGGTTCTGCGTCAGCGTTCCGGTTTTGTCGGAACAGATGACCGTCGTTGATCCGAGCGCCTCGACCGCCGGAAGTTTGCGGATGATGGCCTTGCGGCCCGCCATCCGTGCCACCCCCACCGCGAGCATGATCGTGACCGCCGCGGGAAGGCCCTCGGGGATCGCACCCACCGCGAGCGCCACCGCCGCCTTGAACATCTCGCGCGGCGGATGGCCGCGCATCAGCCCGACCATGAACGCGAGCATGGCCACAGCCAGGATCAACCACAGCAGGACGCGGCTGAAGGAGGCGATTTTCCGGGTCAAGGGTGTGGCGATCTCGTCCGCCGAAGAAATCAGCCCGCTGATCCTCCCGACCTCTGTGGCGTCGGCGGTCGCCACCACCACGCCCTCCCCTGCGCCGCGCGTGACGAGCGTGGAGGCATAGACCATGCAGCGGCGGTCGGCGAGCACAGTATCCGCCGGGAGCGGGGCCGCATCCTTCGAGATGGGCTTGCTTTCACCCGTCAGTGTCGACTCGTCGATGCGGAGATCCTTGATCGATCCATCGAGCAGCCGAAGGTCGGCGGGCACCCGGTCACCCGGCTCCAGGATGACGATGTCGCCCACCACGAGGTCGGCCGCGTCGATGCGGCGGCGCTCCCCGCCGCGCCGCACGGTCGCCTCCGTCCGCATGGTGCGGGCGAGGGCGTCGATCGCCGCGACAGCCTTCTGCTCCTGCACGAACCCGATGATCACGTTCGCCAGCACCACGCCCATGATGACAGCGCTGTCAACGTGCTCGCCCAGCCAGAGCGTAATCGCCGCCGCCGCCAGCAGGATGTAGACCAGCGGCGCGTGAAACTGCAGGAGCAGCCTCTCCCACCAGGGACGCCCGCCCCGGGTGGAGATCGTGTTCGGCCCGTGCCGCGAAAGACGAGACGCCGCCTCCGAGACCGACAACCCCGCGCGGGGATCGGTCCCAGTGTCGCTCGACACGCCGCCGGAGGATTTCGCGTGCCAATCTGAAATCGGGCGCCCTTTCATGCCGGGAGCATAGGGAAAGCGTCAGCCATTCCCGTGAAGGCTCGCCATCGGATGCCTCGCCCGAATGACACCGCCGAGCGTCTCTACGCTTTTACTTCGAGCCTCCCTGCAGCACCAGACGGATCGCGTCGCCGGCGCCCGTCAGGCTCTCGCCGGCGATCAGCCCGGCGCATAGTGTGACGAAGAATCGCGTGCTCCACTTCGGGTAGAGTTTCGAGAGGATCGCGCCGATCAAGGCCCCGATGAACATCGAGATGGAGTTGGTGCCCGAGATCACGAAGGCCAACCCCGCCGCGGAGCAACTGGGGACGAAGACCGCGGCCCGCCTGGGCAATAGTTTCTCGAGGACGGGAAAGACAACCCCGGCGATGGCGGCCAGGAGCATCGCCTGCGTAGCCCCCGTGGGGAGTGAGTCCAGCCCTCGCTGGAAGACTTCCGCCACGGCTTTCCACATCGCTACCGCCGGCGCCGGCCACTCCTGGGTCAGGAGCATTTCTCGCGGATTGGGGACCAGGATCAGATAGAAATAACTGCCGACGATCGATCCGGCGACGGCCCCGCCGATCTGCGCGACCACCTGCTTCCGCGCAACAGCGCCCAGCAGGTGCCCGCACTTGAGGTCGTGCATCAGGTCCGCGCACTGGGAGGCGGCGCCCGCGGTCACGCTCGCACCCATGAGGTTGGCCGAGGCGTTCTTGGGCAGCATGACCGCGAAGAGGAGTTGCGTGACCTTCCCCATCGCGCCCACCGGCGTGACGTTCGTTTCACCCGAGACACGCGAGGCCACAATGGCCAGCGCGAAACTCAGCACAACGGCGAAGACGGCCGCCCACCAATGAATCCCGAAGAGCCACGTCTGCAAGGCCACACACAGCACCAGCGCCACGGCGAGCGACGCGAAGAACCAGTTCCGCGGCACATCGCCCGTGTCCTCAGCGGTTGTTGATCCGCCTTTCGAGAGTTTGAAGGCTCGCAGGATGGATGGCATGGAGAACATGAACGAGACGAGCGACCCGACCACCATGAGCGTGACCCCGGGCCAGAGCAGCCACTCCGCGAAGGGAACGATGTGGCTCTCGATCGGCAGCGTGGAGTTGATCGTCGCGGCCTGGGCTTTGTCGAGCGCCGCACGCCCGGAGTTGACCAGCCACGGGGCCAGCACGATGTAGGACAGGATCGCGCCGCCGAGCAGGGAGATGCACGACCGCAGCCCGACAAGGCCGCCCACGGCCACCATGAGAAGCGTGGGATCGAGCGTGAGGAGGTACTTGGAGGCCGGCGCGCCGTTGACCATGAGGCCCAGGTCGGAGGCCTTTGTCAGTTTCAGGATGTTCAGCACCTTGAGCGACGCCGCGACCACCGCCCCGATCCCCAGCACAGCCACACGGCGCACAGCCTCGGCCCCGGTGTTATAGATCTCCTTCAGAGTCTCCGCACAGGCCAGCCCGCCGGGGAAGGGGAGCGCATCGCGCACGACCATCTGGCGCCGCAGCCCCATCGCCACGGCGATACCCACGAAGCAGACGGTCGTGAGCCAGAGTGTCAGTTGCCACCAGGGAAACACGGTGCCCTCGAGCATCGTGACGGCGGGGATGGCACTGACCAGCCCGGCGCTGGAGACCGAGCCGGCCGCAGAGCAGGCCGACTGGTTGATGTTGTTTTCCAGACGACCCAGCATGCCCACACGCCCCATCGTCACCCGGCTGAGCGCGAGCCACATCACGTACGCGATCAGGATGCCCGTGATGGACATGTTGAGTCCCCAGCCGATCTTCAAGCCCGTGTAGACGTTGCAGATCGAGAGAACACCGCCGAGGATCATCCCCGTGCCCAGGGCGCGGAGCGTCAGTTGGCGCGACACGAAGTCGATCGGGGGAACCATCGGCATGTTGGCGCGCGGGAGTGGCTCGGGGCTGTTGGTCATCGACGCTCCTGGGAAAGGTCGTAGGCTATGGCCGGTGGGTACGCCGGGGGCGATGGTGCCGTTTCACATTTACGAATCATGACCCACATGCGGGACCCGCACGTGAACCCCTCAGGATCCTGCGGGAGGACTGCAAGAGCGGGCCTCCCGACCCGTAGTCACGCTGATCCGACAACATACTGACTGAAAACCCGACAACCCGACTCCGAGTACATACCGTTCCCTCCTTGCAACTGCGAGCTCCCCGGCGGGTCCATCGGCTACCGGACCTACTTTCAACGACCCTTCTGCTTCATTCTTTTCTACCCAGGCCGCTCGACCGCCCCTCCAGGAGATTGTTCTTCATGCCCGAACCTTTACCCAAGAACTTCCAAGGACCCCGCTCGTGTGGAAATGGCTGATCGGTGCTTTCGTCGTGTTCGTCCTCGCTCTTTCGGCGGGCGGCTATTACCTGTACTCATCGGGGGAACTCAAGAAAATTCAGGAACGCTTCCAGCCGGGCGCCACGGCGGTCAAGGTCCGTTTTACCCCCGCCGTGCGGGGCGACCTGGTCCGCACTGTCTCCGCACCGGGGCAGATTGAACCCAAGACACGCGTTCAGATCTCCGCGCAGGTCTCCGCCAAGATTCTGGCCCTGCCTTTCCGCGATGAGGGGATGCAGGTCAAGAAGGGCGACGTCCTGGTTCGGCTGGAGCAGCAGGACCTCGCGGCGCTTCTCGACAGCGCCAAGGCCCAACTCAAGAGCGAGGAAGCCAGATTGGAAGGGGCGAGGGCCGGGTTCGCCACGGCCCAGATCGAGTTCAACCGGCGGAAGGAGTTGTACGCGACCAAGGACATCAGCAAGGCCGAACTCGACCAGGCCGAGGAAACCTTCCAGCGAACTCAGAGCCAGTTGCGTGTCGCCGAGCACTCCAT
This sequence comes from Phycisphaerales bacterium UBA2402, assembly GCA_002343715.1. GTDB lineage: Bacteria > Planctomycetota > Phycisphaerae > Phycisphaerales > UBA1924 > UBA2402. Next base: position 19,897 of record DDSA01000146.1, read on the forward strand.
CGAGATCGCACGGGCCAACATCAAACGGGCGGAGAAGGACCTGGGCAACACGACCATCACAGCCCCCTTCGACGGCACGCTGACCAAACGCAACGCCGAAGAGGGCGAGACGGTCGTGGTGGGCACTCTCAACAACCCCGGCTCGGTCATCATGGAGGTCGCCGACCTCAACGTGATGGTCATGAAAACCCGGATCGACGAGGCCAACATCGCGCCGATCCGGATCGGGCAGAAGGCCAGCGTCTACATCAACGCCTACCCGGACACGGTGTTCACGGGCACAGTCACGCTCATCGGACTCAAACGGATCGTGGACCGCGATGGGACCGCCTACTTCGAGACCGAAATCCTCATTGACAAGCCCCCGGAACTGGTCCTCCGCTCCGGCCTGACCGCCAACGCCGATATCCAGGTCGAGACGTTCCGCGATGTGGTCAAGGTGCCGAGCCAGGCCGTTCTCGACCGGGCCATCGACGACCTGCCCAAGGACGTGATCGTCGGAAATACGCTCATCGACCGAACAAAGAAGTACGCCCGAGTTGTGTTCACCACGGACGCCGAAGGCAAGACCAAACCAATGCCTGTCAAGACCGGCGCCAGCGACCTGACGGACACCATCATCATGGCGGGGCTGGAGGCCGACACCTCCGTCATCTCCGGTCCGTTCAAGATCCTTGAGACACTCAAGGCGGGCCAGAAGGTCGAGGAAGACACGACCAAGCCGGGAACCAAGTCCCTCGAAGCGAAATCCGACGAAACCAAACAGCCCCCGGGCACGTAGGAACAGCACTCGGCCGCGCACCGGTACGCACTGAGTTCATGATTGAACGCGGCGTCCGTGCAAGCCCCGTGAGTTTCCGCCGGATCACGACGCACCACCCCCTGTGCAACACTTCACCGCATGACCATTCACCTCAGCAACATCCACAAGGTCTATCGCGTGGGCACCGAAAAGGTCCACGCGCTGCGGGGCGTTGATCTCACTATTAACCGCAACGAGTTTGTCGCGATCATGGGGTCATCGGGAAGCGGGAAAAGCACACTGATGAATATCCTGGGATGCCTCGACCAACCCACGCGCGGATCGTACGAACTCAACGGACGCCTGACTCACCAGATGTCCGGCGGCGCCCTCGCCCGGGTGCGCAACGAGGAGATCGGCTTTGTGTTCCAGAGCTTTGAACTCCTGCCCCGCGCGACGGCGCTCAAAAACGTCGCCATGCCGCTGGCCTATTCGAGGCGTTTCTGGTGGGGCGCCACCAAACGTGCGAAGTTTGCGCTGGAGAAGGTGGGGCTCGGCCCGCGTCTGCACCACAGGCCCAATCAACTCTCCGGCGGGCAACGTCAGCGCGTCGCCATCGCGCGCGCCCTGGTGAGTCAGCCCAGCATCCTCCTCGCCGACGAGCCGACCGGCAACCTCGACAGCACGACGAGCGACGAGATCATCGCGCTCTTCAAGGCCCTGCACACCGAGGGACAGACGATCGTCATTGTCACCCACGAGGAGGATGTCGCCGGCAACGCCGAACGAATCGTGCGATTGCGCGACGGCCGCATCATGTCCGACAACCCGACCCACAGCGATCCGATCCATCAGGCATTCCTCGCGCGCGCCCTCGACGAAGCACGACACAAGGCCGCCGATGTCTTACCCGGCGCGTCCGCCGAAGCGGTACAGAGCGGAGGGACCGTCTGACCGTCTTCCGGCTCATCTTCCAGACCGTCGGACTCGCCCTCACCCAGATCTGGGCGAACAAGGTCCGTGCGATGCTCACGACGCTGGGCATTATCATCGGCGTGGTGGCGGTGATCGTCCTCGCCGCCGCCGGGCATGGCTTCAAAACCTTTGTGCTCGACCAGTTCTCCTCCTTCGGCGCGAGCAAGGTCTGGATCTTCCCGCGGATGCCCCCCGAGCAGCGCGACCGCTTCTCGTTCAGGCAGATCCGCCTCAACATCCGCCAGATTGACTCGCTGATGGCGGCAAGCCCCTCACTCGCCGCGATCACGCCTGTGATGCAGATCAACGCGACCGTGCAGCACGGCGACCGGGTACGCCAGTTCGTGCTCGTCCAGGGGGTCCGTCCGAGTTGGCACGAGATCGAAGATCGCGGCGTGATCTACGGCCGCGCCCTCATGCAGATCGATGACGATGAACGCCGTCAGGTCTGTCTCATCAACGACAAGGCGATCCAGGAACTCGCCCTGGACGCCGACCCCACGGGCACGACGATCCTCGTGGACGGGCGGCGATTCCTTGTCATCGGCGTGGTCGAGACCAAGCAGGTCAGCCCCATGTTCGGCGGTGATGAAGCCCAGACCGAGATCTTTATCCCCTTCCGCAGCGGCGAGGCGATGCGGCCCGAGCCGCGCATGTACGCCATCGGCAAGACCAAGGCCCCCGACCTCTTCGCCGACGTCAAGGCGGAAGTCCGTGCGCAGTTGCGCCGTGTGCGCCAGTTGCGCCCCGAGGATCCCGACACGTTCGGCATCCAGGCCATCGAAGAGGCCATTTCGCAGTTCAAAAAGGTCGCCACCGGCATCACCGTCTTCATCGCCGGGGTTGTCTCCATCTCGCTGCTCGTCGGCGGAATCGGCATCATGAACATCATGCTGGTCTCGGTCAGCGAGCGTACCCGCGAGATCGGCCTGCGCAAGGCCGTGGGCGCTCGCCCCGAGGTCATTCTGCTCCAGTTCCTGGTCGAGGCGGTGACGCTCTGTCTGGTCGGGTGCGCGGTCGGGCTGCTGCTGGGCTTCGCGGGCGTCATGGCCATGCGCATGGGAGGGGAGGATTCCCCGGTGCACAAGGCCGAGGCCCCGATGTGGGCCATCATCCTGTCCGTCGGGTTTTCGGCGGGCACCGGCGTCATATTCGGCATGTTCCCCGCTATCAAGGCCGCCCGGCTCGATCCGATCGAGGCCCTTCGGCACGAATAGGCCGTCAACGCATGGACCGACCCATGCTCCCCGTGGCCGAAGCGGCCCGCACACGCCGGCAGAGTCTCGGCTAACCTGCCTTTCGTGAACCGCATCACACCACACCTGCTCGCCGTCGCCCGCGGCGACGCCCCCGCCGATCTTCTGATCAGCGGCGGATCGGTCTTCAACGTCTTTACGGGCGAAATACAACACGCCCAGGTCGCCATCGCGGAGGGCCGCATCGCGGGCATCGGTGACTATGCCCCCGGCGCGGAAACCATCGACGCCCGGGGATTGATCGTCTGCCCCGGTCTGCTCGACGCCCACATGCACGTCGAATCGACGATGATGCCTCCGTCCGGATTCATCCCCTTGGCCTTGGCGCGTGGCACTGTCGGGGCGGTCTTCGACCCGCACGAGATCGCGAATGTTCTGGGCGTTCCCGGCATCCGTTACCTTATGGATGATGCCGCGGCGTGGCCGTTCTGCGCGATGTGGGCACTCTCCTCCTGCGTGCCGAGTTCACCCCTCGAAACCGCCGGTGCCGCGATCGAGGCAGCCGACCTCGACCCCCTGTTCGATGCCTCCGGCGTCGTGGCCCTGGCCGAGATGATGAACTATCCCGGCGTCGTCGCGGGCGATCCGGGCGTCCTCGCCAAACTGAACCTCGCCCACGCCCGCGGCCGGACCATCGACGGGCACGCCCCCGGCCTCTCCGGCGGGGCGCTGAACGCGTACATCGCGGCGGGCATCACCAGCGATCACGAGTGCATCAGCCTCGAAGAGGCTCGGGAAAAACTGCGACTGGGAATGACCATCTTCATCCGCGAGGGCAGCGCCGCGTGCAACCTGGAGGCCCTGCTCCCTCTGGTCACCGCCGAGACCAAACACCACTTCTGCTTCTGCACCGACGACCGCCACCCCGCCGATCTGGCCACGGAGGGGCACATCGATCACATCATCCGCAAGGCCATTCGCTTGGGCCTGCCGCCCGCGTGGGCACTGGCCATGGGTAGCCTGCACACCGCCCGTCACTACGGCGTGCGCGACCTGGGGGCGGTGGCGCCCGGCAACCGAGCGTGCCTCATACTGATCGAAGCCGCGTCCGGGTGTGCGCCAAGACTCGTCTTGCACGATGGGCGCATTGTCGCCCGTGACGGGGAATACACAGGTCCCACACCCGTTCCCATCTCGCCGCCTTCCGGTGTCGTCCGATTGCCCCCGGCGATGGATGCCGGTTCGTTCCGCATTCCGGCGCCCGATGCACCTTTCATCCGTGTCATCGAGATGCGACCGGATCAGATCGTGACCGGAGAACTGCGTCTCCCGCCGCGCATCGAGAATGGAGCCTGCCTCGCCGACCCCGGCCGCGACATCCTCAAACTCGCGGTCATCGAGAGGCACCGGGGCACGGGCCGCATCGGCCTGGGCTTTGTCCGCGGCTTCGGCTTCACCCGCGGCGCCATCGCGAGCACCGTCGGCCACGATTCGCATAATCTCGCCGTGGTGGGAACCAACGACGAGGACATGTCCGCCGCCGCGAAAGCCCTGGCCGCCGCAGGGGGCGGGCTGTGTGTGGTCGCGGAATCCAACGTGCTGGCCCTGCTCCGGCTGCCCATCGCCGGATTGATGAGCGGTTCGTCGGCGGGCGAACTGATCGCGGATCAGCGCACACTGCTCGACGCCGCCGCGGCGATCGGATGCCCGCACTCGGACCCCTTCATGCCCCTGAGTTTTCTTGTGCTTCCCGTGATCCCCACGCTCAAACTCACCGACCTGGGGCTGATCGACGTCAGGAGTTTCAGCGTGGTTGGTCTGGGAGCGCAGTAATGCTCACCTCGCGGCGTGCAGCGCCCGCATCATCCGCTCGGTGCGCTGATCCTCGTAAAAATCGCCGGCGATCAGGAGGGCGTGGATCGCCCCCGGCACCCAGAAACAAAGAGTGAGCACCAGGTTCAGCACAGCCTGGAACGGTTTGCCGCACAACAGCACAGCGACGGGGGGCAAAAGGATGGCGAGCAAGTAACGCATGAGTCCTCCCGGTGCCCGGTCGTGCACAGCGGCCCGACCGGGATTGACGTTGTTCTTTAGGGATCGGCTCCGTCTGTTTTCGTGGAAAACGCCTCGACCGCCGGAATCTCAAAGCACCCGGAGATTTCCGTGGCACCGCTCGCTGCTTCCACCCCATTCCTACGCTCGCTCTATGAGACTCATCCTCTCCGCATCGCTCAGCTGCCTCTTCGCCGTCGTACATCTCTGCACCGCCGATGACGGCGCGACCCTCTCGGGATGGGTCGGCGCTTCTGGGCCGATGGTGTCGGAGTCCATCGGCGACCGCATCGCCCGATTCCACGCCTCATCCGAAACGCGTGAAGCCGCGCACCCGTCGTACGCACTCCTGAGCGAGCCAAAGTCATCTCCCCTCCCGGCGGCCTTTTCGGTGACGCCCGTCTTCGGCACAGCCGACGGCAAGCAGGCGGCCCGGATCGCTTTCGCGCCCGGCACCAGCCTCTACGGCACGGGAGAAGCCGCCGGGCCGCTGTTGCGCAACGGGCACCGCATCGTCTGCTGGAACACCGATGCGTACGGGTACGGGGCGGGGGCCGAGAGTCTGTATCAGTCCCACCCCTGGGTGCTCGCCGTGCGTCCGGACGGCACGGCCTACGGCGTGCTGGCCGACACCACGTACCGCTGCGTCGTGGACACCGCCTACACCAACCCCAACGAAATACTCTTTATCGCCGACGGTCCCGCTTTCCCAATCATCATCATCGATCGCCCGACGCCCCAGGCTGTTCTGACGGCGCTCGCCGATCTCACCGGGCGCATGCCCCTGCCGCCGAAGTGGGCTTTGGGGTACCACCAGTGCCGGTACTCCTACTACCCCGAAAGCCGTGTCCGCGACCTCGCCAAGCAGTTCCGCGATCGGGACATCCCGTGTGATGTGATCTGGTTCGACATCGATTACATGGAGGCGTTCCGCGTTTTCACCTTTGACCGAGGCCACTTCCCCGACCCCAAGAAACTCAACGAAGACCTGCACGCGCAGGGGTACCGCACGGTCTGGATGATCGATCCGGGCTTGAAGAGCCGCCCCGACCCAGGCCCCGCCGACCGCAAACCCGATGACCTCGCCAAGGACGGCCCGAAAGCGGCGGAGATGCGGCAACTCGAACTCTCGAAGTACGCGGCAATCATGCAGAGCGGCGATGAGGCGGACGTGTGGGTGAAGCGGGCCGACGGGAAGGTCTACGAGGGCGAGGTCTGGCCCGGCTGGTGCCACTTCCCTGATTACACCAGCCCGCACGTGCGGGCTTGGTGGGCCGACTTGTACAAGGACTTCATGGCCCAGGGGATCGACGGTGTCTGGAACGACATGAACGAGCCGGCGGTTTTCAACGTCAAGAGCAAGACCATGCCCGAGGACAACCGCCACCGGGGCGACCCCTCCCTCATCGGCCCTTCCGGCAAGCCCCAGGGCGACAAGGCCGCTGACGATCACGCACGCTACCACAATGTCTACGGGATGCAGATGATCCGGGGCACGCGCGAGGGGATCGTCGCGGCCAACCCCGAGAAGCGCCCCTTTGTGCTCAGCCGGGCCAACTACATCGGCGGCCAGCGATACGGGGCGACCTGGACCGGTGACAACTCCGCCAACTGGTACCACCTGGAGACCAGCATCCCCATGACCCTCAACGTCGGTCTCTCGGGCCAGCCCTTCATCGGGCCGGACATCGGCGGTTTCGCGGGCAACGGCGACGGCGACCTCTTCGCCCGCTGGATGGGGTTCGGTGCACTGCTCCCCTTCGCCCGCGGCCATACGGGCAAGGAGAACATCGACAAGGAGCCGTGGTCCTTCGGGCCTAAGCACGAGGCCACCTGCAAGGAGGCCATCGCCCGTCGTTATCGCCTGATGCCGTATCTCTACACCGTCTTCCGCGAGGCCAGCGAGACGGGCCTGCCCGTCGCCCGCCCGGTCTTCTTCGCCGACCCCGCCGACCCCGCCCTCCGCAGCGAGGACGACGCCTTCCTGATCGGCGGCGACGTGCTCGTGAAGGCCCAGGTGATGCCCGACGGCTCGCGCGTGCCCGTGCTGCCCAAGGGGGCGTGGCGTACGTTCGCCTCCGGCGACCACGACCTGCCCGAACTTCTCCTTCGACCGGGGGCCATTCTTCCCATCGGCCCGGACATCGAGTTCGTCGATGAAAAGCCGCTGAATCCTCTTACGCTGATCGTGAACCTGGACCCGCAGGGCAGCGCGACCGGCACGCTCTATGAAGACGCGGGTGACGGCTATGGATATCAGAAAGGCGAATACCTGCTGACCACCTACACCGCGAGCCGGAACCCGTCCGGTGGCGTGACAGTGAAGGTAACCAAGGCGGAGGGAAGCATGCCACGCCCGGCCCGCGACTGCACCGTCAAGGTCATCGGCGAGAACGGAGCCGTCTGGATCGGCACGGGCAAGGACGGCGAACCCATCACTGCGCTCCCCCAGTAATCCGCATGAACAACATCCCCCGACCCATCTCCCGACTCTGTGTCTTCTGCGGGGCCAGCGCCGGAGGCGATGAACGCTACGCCGCCGATGCCCGAGCGCTGGGAGCCGCCCTCGCCCAGCGACGCATCACCTTGATTTATGGAGGCGGCCGGGCCGGGCTGATGGGCGCGGTGGCCGATGCCGCGCTTGCAGCGGGTGGACAGGTCATCGGCATCATCACGCGCCTGCTTCAGAACCGCGAACTCGAGCACAAAGGCATCACCAGCCTGCACGTGGTCGAGACGATGCACGAGCGCAAAATGATGATGGCCAACCTGGCCGACGCCTTCATCGCCTTACCGGGCGGGCTGGGCACGCTCGATGAGCTCTTCGAGATTCTCGCCTGGGCCCAACTGGGGATCCACGCCAAACCCGTGGGACTGCTCAACACGCGCGGGTACTACGACTCGCTGCTGGCCTTTCTCGACCACGTCGAGCATGAGAACTTCCTCCGCCTTCAGCACCGCACGGCCATCGTCAACAGCCCCGACCCCGCGGGGATCATCGACACGCTCGCCACCGCGCAGCCTTGACCGATCCGCACCGCATGCCCGCACCCGCCGACATCGCCGCCGCCGCGGCCCGCCTGCGAGAGGGCGGCCTGGTCGCCTTCCCCACCGAAACCGTGTACGGGCTGGGGGCCGACGCCACCAACGCCCGGGCGGTGCGGGCCGTCTTTGATATCAAAGGCCGACCGGCGCACAACCCGCTGATTGTCCACGTCCTCGACGAGGCCGGTGCCCGGGCCGTCTCGGCACGCTGGCCCGACGAGGCCTCGGCGCTCGCGCGGGCCTTCTGGCCCGGCCCGCTGTCGATCATCGTGCCTCGGGCGCCTCACGTGCCCGGCATCGTCACCGGAGGAGGGCCGAACGTCGCGGTGCGCTGCCCGGATCATCCCGTCGCGTTGTCTCTGCTCGACGCCTTTGGCGGGCCGCTCGTGGGTCCCAGCGCGAACCGATCCGGCAGGCTCTCCCCCACCGCCGCGGATCATGTGCGGGCGAGTTTCGCCCCGCAGGAAGTGATGGTGCTCGACGGCGGGGCCTGCCGCATCGGCATCGAGTCCACCGTGGTCAACCTCGCCGACAACCAACCCCGCGTGCTGAGGCCGGGCATCATCGGCCCGGCACGCATCGCCCGTGTGCTGGGGATCGGCGTGGAGTACGAACAGGCCGATCACAACTCCGCGGGCAGCCCGGGGATGCTTGCATCGCATTACGCGCCCGCAGCGCGGGCCGTCCTGGTGGATGCTCCGAGAATCTCTCGCGCGATCGAGGCCGCCAAGGGGGATGCCGCCGTGCTCGCGCTCTCACCATTGACCGTCACCGCACGCCGGGTCATCGCCATGCCCGCCGGCGCGCAGGACTACGCCGCGGCCCTGTACAGCGCTCTGCGTGAAGCCGACTCGCTCTCACCGCGGCTCATCATCATCGAGGAGCCGTCCGAACTGGGCGATGACGATGAACGCGCGGCGTGGCACGCGGTGCTCGACCGTCTCCGGCGTGCGTCGGCGTGACGCTCAGCCCCCCATGGCCGAAGGCAACCCCAGCGCCTTTCGCAGACTCGCGAGTTGGCCCAGGTGCCACCCCTCGTGCCACGCGCCTTTGTTGATCGCGTCGAGTTTGTCCGAGCAGAATCCACCGGTGTCGCAGGTGCAGGGGGCGTGCAGCCCGGCATCATCCAGCGCCCTGGCCGCGTCGATGACACGGGCGAAAGTTGAATCGAACTCCCGGAGCACCTCGGCGTAAGGCGGATAGGCCGCCGGATCATCGATCGGCGTGCTGCCGTAGCCGAACAGCTTGTCGTAACTCGCGGGAAGGGTGCCGGGCTTGCCGTCGATCATCCCGGCGAGCCACTGGGCCGTGACCGCCAGGTGACCGACCGTCCACAGCGCATGGTTCGGCAGGCCGGCGGGTTGGGCCGTGAGTTGCGCATCGGAGAAGCCCCGGAGGAACTTGGCGGTCATGCCGTGGGCGAACTCGGCGATGCCGATGGCCCTGTCTCGCATCACTGTTGAAACCGCCGCTCGTGCCGCGCCCGTCCTCTTCGCGGCCTTCTTCGCCTGTGCTTTCTTCGGCGCAGACTTCTTCGGGGCGGGCTTCTTTGCGGGTTTACCGGTCTTCCCGGGGCGAGTCTTTGTTGGGCGCTTCTTCGATGCTTTCTTGCTCATGGGTGTGATCCTGGGTGGGGAGGGAACAGATGCGTTGAGTGATCGTACCAGCGTGCAACGCCCGCGAACCGCCCTACGCTCCGTTCTCACACGGAGATTCAAAGCAGTGGCGACACGCAAACCCTTTGTCGGCGGCAACTGGAAGATGAACACCAACCGCACCACGGGCTCCGACCTGGCGCGGGCGGTCTCGGACGGGTTGATCAACGCGGACGGCCTCGACGCGGCGGTCTTCCCCCCGTATCCCTACCTGCTGACAATCCGTTCCATCCTCCGCGACCGCGGCTCGTCCATCCGTCTGGGAGCACAGGACGCCTATCACCAGGGTGACGGGGCTTTTACCGGCGAAGTGTCTCTGGCGATGCTGAAGGACTGCGGGGTGCAGTGCGTGCTGGTGGGGCACAGCGAACGGCGCCACGTCATCGGCGAGAAGGACGAACTGATCAACAAGAAGCTGCGTGCGGCGCTGGAGGCCGGTATCGAAGGCGTGCTGTGCGTGGGCGAAACCCTTTCCGAGCGCGAAGCCGGCCACCAGGAAATCGTCAACGCCCGCCAGGTGCGCACCGCACTGGCCGAGATCCCCGCGCCGCTCATCGAACGCCTGATCGTCGCCTACGAGCCCGTCTGGGCCATCGGCACGGGCAAGACCGCCACGCCCCAGGACGCGCAGGAGATGCACGCCGCCATCCGCGCCCTCTTGGCACGCCTGTACTCCCAGGACATCGCCGACCGCGTGCGCATCATCTATGGCGGCAGCGTCAAGGCCGACAACGCCGCGGAACTCTTCGGCCAACCCGACATCGACGGCGGCCTCATCGGCGGGGCGAGCCTGAAGAGCGCCGACTTCGTGACCATCGCCAAGGCGGCCATCGAGGCCTCCGCCGGCAAGCCGTGAGTCACCCGGCCCGCGCCCCCGCCCAAAGAAACTCCATCCCGTTCGACCACAGGATCCGTTCCCTCACGTCGGGCGGCCACTCTTGCATCGAGTCAACCAACGCTCCGGGTTGGTCCTCGCCCAACGGGAAGGGGTAATCGCTCCCGAGCACGACGCGCTCCGGGCCGAAGACCTCGGCGACCAGCCGCAGGGCCGCCGCGTCGTGAGTCAACGAATCCACCCAGAACCGCGCGGGGCGGTCCCCGCTCGCCGCGAAGTCGCGCGGGTCACGCGATCCCGGTGGGAAGAGGTCCGGCCTGCACGCCCGACCGTGCGCGAGCCGCCCGATGGTGCAGGGGAACGATCCGCCCGCGTGCGCGAAACAGAGCCGCAGCGAGGGGCACTCGTCGAGCACCCCGCCGAAGACCGCCGTGGCGATCGCGGCGCACGTCTCCGCGGGCATGCCCACCAGCCATGGCATCCAGAACTGCGGGATTTTCTCCTGCCCGTACATCTCCCACGGATGAACGAACACCGCGGCGGAGCGGACGTGGGCGTGCGCCAGCACGGCACGCACGCCGGGATCATCGAAGTATTTTCCGTTGACGTTGGTCCCGACCTGCACGCCCGGAAGACCGAGCTCGTCCACGCAGCGGTCCAGTTCCCGCGCGGCCAGATCGGGGTCCTGCATCGGGAGCGTGCCCAGCCCGGTGAACCGGTGCGGGTCACGACGGGCGATCTCCGCGATGTGATCGTTGAGCAGGCGGGCGAGATCGTACGCATCGGTGGCTTTGGCCCCGTACGAGAACATGACCGGCACGGTCGAGAGGGCCTGCATCGTCACGCCCGCCGCGTTCATGTCGCGCAGGCGCGCCTCCGGGTTCCAGCAGTTGGCCTGTATCTCACGGAAAAACCTGGGCGGGGTCGAGCCGTCCACGCTGGTGGTGCGGAGCATCCGTGCGCACCCGGGCCGCTCGTGGGCGAGTTCGATCCATCCCGCGTAGCCGCTGCGCTTCGTCCAGTCGGGCCAGCGCTCGGGGAGGATGTGGGTGTGCAGGTCGAGTTTCTTCATGCGGCGACGGGCGGATGGTCCCGGTGCGGAGTTTAGCGCACCGAGGGTCGTACCCGCTCCGGCCCGCACCGGCACGCCGGCAGTTGCAGCAGCAGTCAGCCCGAGCCGAACAGGCCCGCACCCACGAAGACCATCGCCGCGACCCGCCGCATGACCCCTTCCTTTCAGGCTTTGAACAGTCGATTGTGACCGATTCCGACACACGACCGGCGGCCCGCGAGCAACGCATCACACGGGTTCCGATTCGCGACGCGGCCGTGCGGCACGCGGCCCACTCTGTGACCCGCCGATTTGACCGGTGCGTACGACGTAGACATACTCCGTGTTCGTCAGGTGGCTCACCGTGCCGACTTTCTCGCCTCTGGGGTTGTGGATGCCGATCCTGGCCCCGATGTACCGCTTGAAATCGTTCTCGATTGTCGTGACCGTCCCCCCGCCGCGCTGCTCGCACACCTCCGAGAGGATCGTCTCCAAGGTTTCGCGGGACAGATAGCCCTCGTTGCTGAAGGAGATGATCACCACCGGGGCACGGATCGCCGACAGCAGTTGCCGCATCTCCGTCGCGAAACGGGGGCGGCTGTTGAACGCGCTGCGACGCTCCCGCACGTCCAGCCGCTTGCACGCCACACCGTAGACTTCGGGCTTGTCCCAGCGGACCAGCGACTCCCAGACGTGGTAGTTGCCCAGGTACGAGTGCTGGTTGTACGGAGGATCGATGTACGCCACATCGGCCTCGAACGCCGCGGCGGCATCGTGGGCGTCGAGGCAGGAAGCCAGCCCCTTCCCGCTCGCCGCTCGGGGCAGCACATCGGGAACGCGCAACTCCAAAGGGTTGTACGAACGCGGGGACCATCCCTTGAGATACGCCATCTGGAGCCCGGTGGTCGAGTCGACGCGGTCCGCCGCTTCCATCAGCGACACCAGCATCACTGCTTCGAGTTCCGGCTCCGGGCACTTGGCTGCGATGGCTTCGCGGATCGCATCAATCCTCGCCCCGTTGACGGGCTGAACGTAACGAGAACGGATGCAGAATGTCTCGGTAAAGTACCCGGGTGTTCCTTTCAGACTGTTGAACTCCCGCACCAGTTTCGCGGCATCCTCCAAAACGTTGCCCGCGTCGGTCTGAACGTAACAGGTGGCCAGCGCCGCGGCGTAGGCGTTGTGGTCGTTGGCCACCACGCGGTACCCGGCCCGCTTCAGGGCGTGCCCAACGCGCGATGTTCCCGAGAAGAGGTCGAGCACGGTCCCGGCGGTTGTTACGCCGCGCACGGCATCCAAAATGACCGGGATCAGCGTTCTTTTGGAGCCAATGTATTTGATCACCCGGGTGCCCCCGGTGTACCCAGCGCAGCTCGACGTGCCCTGTCACGGTCCGCGGAGGCGAGCAGCCGCCTGACCCACCAGATGAAGACCCCTGTGAGGATCAGGTTGAGGGTCAGCGAGAGCATGGCGATCACAACCACCGGCCCGCCGATGCCGTACGAAAGGGAGATCACCAGCACGCCCGCCCCGACTTCCCCACGAGGCCACATGCCGACAGCAACGGCGAGGCGTTCCTGCCACGCCGCCTCGCGGCGGTAGCAAAGCGCCGGGAACATCTTGCCCAGATTGGTCACGAGGGTGACGACCAGAACGTGAAACGCGATGGTGCCCCACTCCATCGCCGGCGTGAAGGCCAGCAGCGCGCCCTCGGTCACGGTCTCGCCCAGTCCTTCCGGCCCTCCGCCGCCGGACTTGATGTCGGCGATGGACGGCATCGAGAGGCCCACCAGCACCATGAACGCACCGCTGATCCACGTCCCTGCGCGGGCCGCGCCCGGGTCGGTCTCGTGGCCGTGGTGCCCGTGGGCATCGTGACCGTCGGGGTGACGCATCAGGCACCCAAGCACGAAAGCCGGGAGCAGCACCTCGATGTGGATCGGCACGTTCTGATCCACCCGCATGGAGAGATGGTGGACGATCTCGACAATGATGACCATGACCACCGAGTAGCCCAGCACCGCCTTCCAGGATCCCGGCAGATTCCAAGCCCGCAGGTAGCGGTAGCCGATGCACACCTGCGCGACCATCACCACGATGATGAACGCCAGTTGCCAGCGGAAACCGACCATCGCCATCTTGAGGGGGATCATCAGCAGGACGGTGTCAAGGTCGTCGAAGATGGCCAGGATCCGGGCTTTCTTGAAGACCCACGTCGCGGCCAGCCCCGCCGCCGCGAGCATCGAGAAGAGCACGCCGGCGCTGGTCGGGGCCGCGAACCTCGAGGCGAGCAGGGATTCCTTCCAGATGGGCCAGTTGCCCCAGTAGTCGCCGGGGATCAGCACGAACACAAAGTAGAGGCAGCAGAAGATCCAGGGAAACGCCGCCGCCGTCGCGCCGACCACGTAATCCCAGCCGTACTGCCGCAGGTTGTTCTTGTCAATCTCGAACTCCCGGCCCACGCCGATCATGATGTAGGCCAGACAGACCATGGTGAGCGGCATGATCCATTGAACAACCGCACGGTACCGATCGCCCGTCCAATCGGGAAGAAACTGCGAGGCGATCAGGCCGATGAGCAGGAGCACGGAATAGACAAGGACTTTCTTCATCGGGCCGATCGTACGGTTCGCGTTACGTTGACGAGAGCACCGGTGTATGCTTGGGAGCGTGGCGCTGCGACGGCACCATTACGAGTCGGCGTTCGAGGCGTATCTGCGCCGCCGCCGGATTCCGTACGTGGCGGTGGACGAAGCGAAGAAGGCGCTGCTCCCCGCCGCGGCCCCGTGCTCACGCCTGAACTCGCTCAAATCCTTCGACTTTGTCGTGTACGGACAATCCGGCAACCTCCTCGCCGAGGTCAAGGGGAGACGAGTTCACTCGCACCGGACGGAGTGCTGGGTCACTCGCGACGATGTCGAGAGTCTGGCACGGTGGGAGCAGCTCTTCGGGCCGGGCTTCGACGCCGCTTTTATCTTTGTGTACTGGTTCGAAGGCCAGCCCCCCGATGCCCAGTTCCATGAGGTCTTTCCGCACGCCGACAGGTGGTACGCGCTCCGCACGGTGCGGGCGTGCGACTACGCCCGGGCCATGCGGACACGAAGCCGAGCGTGGGGCACCGTTGATCTATCCCGTGAAGCCTTTGATCGTCTCAGCGCTCCGTTTGCGCCCCAGGCATCGCGCCTGCATATCGGCGATGCCGTTCCGGCGCTGGAAGTGCTGGACGCGTTGGAGACCCGCGGTCTTTCGATCGGGGTCTGACCAGCCGCGGGTTGCAACGGTTTCAAGCAGGCACAGGCCCGACTAGGCGGTACGGCGCTACTTCTCCCCCTTGACAATCTCGCCTCCTTGAATGGCCCACTCCTTGAGGCCGCCCTTCAAGACATAGACGTCTCTGTACTTATTGCTCATAAAGCGCTTCGCGACGCCCCGCGCGGGGACAGAGTCCGGTGTCGTTCCGTACACCACGATGTAGTCGTAGGATGCGTAGGGTTCGACTCGCCCTTCTTTGATCGGCAGGGCCATCAACGGCACGTTCATGGCTCCTGGAATATGTCCTGCGGAGTATTCTTGGTCGGACCTCGCATCAACTATTAGTATTTTGTTTGGTTTGCGCTGCGTTTCGAGGACGAGCTGTCGGACTTCGCCGGGATCCATGTATTTGATGTCCTTATCACTCGTACCTTGACAACCAGGTACGAGCGCGAAAAACATCCAAACAAAATGCGTGCGAACGACAGAAATCCTGTTGCGTACCATCTACAGAGCATACGCGAGTCTTCTGATGAGAAGAAGTTAATCTCGCAATCAGGACGTGAAGGCACCTGTCAATCCCCGATGCCGACTGTTCACCGCGTTTGTACTCATGGACAACCCCATCCGCAATGCTGCATTCTTGATGGCTTCGACCATACTCGGATTGGGTGCCGCTCACGCGCTCGCCGACCCTCCGAAGCTAGTTTCAATGACGTTGATTGCCGAGAATGACGCGCTGATCCCCGGTCAAACTCTCGAAATCGGCCTGCGTTTCGAGATCGCTCCGGAGTGGCATTTGTACTGGCCGGGCCAGAATGACTCCGGGTTCCCTCCCACCATTGAAGTAACGGCTCCGAAGGGCTACGCCGTGGGTGAGCCGCGATGGCCGAACCCAACTCGCCACCCCGCTCCCGGCGAACTGCTCGACCACGTACTCGAAAAGGAAGCCCTTGTGGTCGTACCTCTGACTGTCCCCGCCGATGCAGTCACGGGCACCAAGGTCACACTCGAAGCGGCTTCCTCCTGGCTGGTCTGCAAAAACGCCTGCCTTCCCGGGGACGGAACATCCACGATCACGTTGCCGGTTGCCACAGCAGCCAAGCCGGGGAGCAAGGCCGGACTTTTCGTTGCGGCAAGGGCCTCGCGTCCCGGCCCGATCGATCCGGCGAGTGGCATTTCCTGCGAAGTCCGCCGCGGCCGGTTTCAGGTCCTCGCGCCCGGCTCGACTGTGCTGCGATTTTTCCCCGCCGCGGATTCGGCCCCACTCAAAGATCTGCTCAAAGACGGTGAGTCCAAGCGAGGCCGAATCTCGATTGCGCTCGAAGACCCCGGTCCCGATGCCCGCATCCGGGGGGTCTTGGAGGTTGTAACGGCGGCCCCCCCCGAGCGTTCAATGTTCTACAGCGTGGAGATGCCCGCTGATCCCGCCGCGGCCAAGCCGGCGGAGAGTTCACAATCCCAGAGTAGCGACACCGGCGAAACTCGCCGGTGACAAATCAGGGGATTCCGACCCATCAAACACTCGACGGCGTGTCGCCGATCGAACTGACGGGCGCGGAACCCAGAAGGTGGAGTACAACGCATGACCAATATTCTGTTCCGATCCCTTTTCGCCGGAGTGGTTTCACTGAGCCTCTGCGGCGGCGCGTACGCCCAGAACACGCCCACAACCCCACCCCCTGCGAAGGACGATCACAAAGACCACGACCATTCGGACCACGACCACAAGGATCACAAACACGACAAGAAAGACAAGAAGAAGGCCGAAACGGCGAAGATCGGCGAGTCCGCCCCCGAGTTCGCGCTCAAGGACACTACGGGCAAGACGGTCTCCCTCGCCGACTTCAAGGGCAAGATCGTGGTCTTGGAGTGGTTCAACGCCGACTGCCCCTTTATCGTGAAGCACCACAAAAACGCCACCACGTTCAACGACCTGCACACCAAGTACAACGGCAAGGGCGTGGTCTTCCTGGCGATCTGCAGTTCCGCCGAGGGGAACCAAGGCTCGGGCGTGGAACGCAACGCCAAGGCCAAGACCGACTTCAAGATGGAGTACCCCATCCTGATGGACGCCGACGGAAAGGTCGGCAAGACCTACGGCGCCAAGACGACCCCCCACTGCTTCGTCATCGCCGCCGATGGCAAACTCGTCTATAACGGTGCCATCGACGACGACAAGAGCACCGATCCGGCCGGCAAGACCAACTACGTCGCCAAGGCCATCGATGAACTGCTCGCCGGCAAACCTGTGAGCACGCCGACCACCAAGCCCTACGGCTGCTCGGTCAAGTATTGAACAAACTTCTCGAATGTGTAGAACGGCCCGGGCCAAAAACCCGGGCCGTTTTTCATTGGGGACCTCCGACGGACAAACGCATGAGGGGATTTCAATCAACACATTCCGAAATTCATGATCTGCCGGTTTCGGCGATGGTGCATGCCTGATATGGGAACACGCCGCGGCCGAGGGGGACCGGCTCAGGCGGGCCGCTCCCGGCGGGAGGCTCCATGAACTTCGTTCAATCCATCCAGAACCGCGTTTGCGCTTGCATTCGTTCGCTTGCGGTGCTTGTGGCGGTAGTCGCGTCGTTCGCGCCGGCCGCGTTCACGCTCTGCCACGGGAACTACAACCGCGACGGCGGCTTCGACGGCGGCGACATCGATGCCTTCTTCGCGGCGTGGGAGGCGGGCGATCCCGCCGCGGACGTCAACGCCGACGGGGCCACCGACGGCGGCGACATCGGGGTCTTCTTCACCGCCTGGGAGGGCGGGCTGTGCTTGTGATCATGTGCTCGTGATCAGGAAACGACCCGCCGTCAGTTCTTGAGCAGGAAGATCCCGACAATCTGATCGCCGATGCCGACCAGCGCGGCACCGGCGATCAGCCCTGCGCAGATCGGCTCCTTGCTGTCCACCCAGAGTTTGCGGGAAAAGGACCCCGGCGTCTTCGCCCACGACCCGGCGGCGGCGAAGAGGATGGCCCCGAGCCACATCATGAACGTGGAGTCGGGGGGGATTACGACGCCAAGCCCGATGGCCAGGGCCGAGATCGGCAGGCGGTTGCGGGTGATGATCTTGAGGACCTCGATCACCACCGCGGCGACCGCGGCGACGATCATGGCGATGAGTGCCGAGTGCTTGAGGGCGCTGGCCCCGCCCGCGATCAGGTCCGAGACGCCCTTCCACTGCATCGCGCCGGGCATGGAGAACTTCTCGCTGACCATGAGTTCCTGGAGGTTGGTCCCCGGTGGGGGGCCTTGCATGAAGGCCCAGGCCCCGCCCGTCGCGGGGGCGTTCTTGTCGTAGAGGAACATGAGAAAGAAGAGCGGGGTCGAGGCGATGGCCCCCGAGAGAATCCCGATGCAGTGGCCGATTGCCTGGTGGCGAGGCTTGCCGCCCAGCATGTACCCGGGCTTGATGTCCATGAGCAGGTTGCTGGCGTTGAGCGCGACCTCGCTGGTCATGCCCGCGGTCATGAGGTTGGTGGCGGGGTTGGCGCGGTCGAGGGCGCCGAAGGTGAACTGCGTGATCTTGCTGAGCGCGCCCCCGGGCGTGGTGCCCGTCAGGGCCGTGCTGTTGACGGCGATGAGCGTGAGCAGGCAGATGAGCGGGATGGAGAGCAGCCCATGCCACCACTTGACGCCGAAGAACTCGTGCCCCATCCAGACCGAGACCACGACGAGGATGGGCACGCCCACGAAGGAAATCCACATCGGGAGTTCGATGTGCGCGAGGACATCTCGTGCTTTCTCTCGCTTCCCGAAGAGGCCGGTGAAGGCGCTGATGATGACCATCGGCTTGGCCAGCAGACTCACCAGCGAAGCCGCGACCATCATCGCCACCCCCCACCAGAGGCACCAGGAGTTGACGAGGTAGGCCCGGCCGAAGACGGCCGTGCCGTCGGCCATCGAGCCGCTGCGGGGTGTGATCTCGCCCATGGAGATCATCCACGGGGCCACGATCGTGAAGTTCAGGAGCATCCCGATCATCAGGCTGTTGCCGACCCTGGCCCCGGCCAGGCCGCCCGCGCCGATCATCGAGAGCTCGAGCAGGGGGCTGAGGCCCAACTGCTTGAACGGCACGCCCGCGATCTTCGTCGGCAGCCATTGATACTGGGCCGCGAGGCTGTAGTACCAGGTGTCGAGCTTGTCGCTCATGTACCAGTAGGCGCCGCGGCCCAGCACCTGGCACTGGAGGTACTTCTGGTACGCTTCGCCGATGGCGAACTGCACGCCGCCGGCGATCAGGGCAGCGATGCTCAGGGCGGTCGCCTGGAAAAAGCCGGTCGCGCGGTCGCCGTTGTAGAGGGTGTCGAGCACCACGCCGCAGGCCCGCCCCTCGGGGAAGGGTTGCTGCTCATCGTTGATGTAGCGGCGCTTGAGCGGGAAGGCCACCAGCACCCCCAGGAGGCTCAGGACCACGTTCCACAGGATCATCTGGTGCCAGGGGATGACCTTGTTGGTCACCATCATGTACGCCGCGAGGCTGGCGATGAGGGGCGCGGTCATGTACCCCGCGCTGGTGGCGATGGACTGCATCGCGTTGTTCTCAAGGATCGTGAAGTCCTTCGCGCCCAGGAGCGTGAAGAGGCGGAACATGACGAACGCGAGGATGACGCTCGTGATGCCCACGCCCAGCGTCCATCCCGTCTTGGCGCCCACGTACAGGTTCGTCGCGCTCAGGATGCCCCCGAGCAGGAACCCCGTGATCGCCGAGCGGATCGTGAGTTGGGGCATGTTGCCCCGGAAGACGGTGGCGAGCCACCACCCGTCCTTCTGCTCGCGCGACCATGTTCTGACCTGTTCGTCGGTGAGTTGTGGGATGGCCATGCGGGGCAGAGCGTAGGGAACACCCCGCAGCGCGAGCGTCGGGCTACATCGAGAACATCGTGGCGATAAAACTCGCCGCGTAATCCATCTGGGCGGCCCGACGCTCCGGGTCGGGCGTGTCGCCCAGCGTCCAGACCCTTCCCGTGCGCAGCGCGGGAGACAAACTCTTGGTCAGCGGCTCCCAGTTCACGAGGAAAGGTGCACCCGTGACCATCAGCATGCCCCCGGCCTCGAAGACGAATCCGGCCATCCCCGAGCCGGGCTGGATGGACTTGCTGAACCGGGCATCGCGGATGAAACCGGACTTCCCCCCGGCGTCGATGATCGACAACCCCTCGCCGGGCGTGGTGCTTTCGACTTTGGCAAAGAGGTACGCCGCGCCGCCCATCCCGGCGAGCACCGCCCGCTCGGTCTTGTCGGCGGGCCACCCCGCGGTGAGTTGCTGCGCGGCGTAGTTGCGTCCATGGCGGAGCATACCGTGGAGCGTGAAGTCGAGGGCCACGTCAACGAACTCCCGCCGCTTGAAGGTCGGCTTGCCCCGCACCACCGGCACGCTGAGCGCTCCGAAGCCGGCCTGAACGATCGGCTTGGGCAGGCGCTGCGCCAGGAGGGGAATGAGCCGGACCTTGGCGGCGAGGAGGGCTTCGTACGTTGGTGTCGGGAGTGTCTGTTCCACAGGTGCGGCAAGCGTAGCAGTCGCGCCAAAGAGTAAGCACGGGAACACCAATCGCAAAAGGCCCGCC
>DDSA01000081.1:0-62373 GCA_002343715.1 Phycisphaerales bacterium UBA2402
GGCCGCCCCACGCGGCGTAGAACTGCGCGGCCCCGCCCCCTGCCCGATCGCCCGCATCGCGGACCACTACCGGCACGCCGTCGAGGTGCTGGCCCCCACCGCCGCGGCCTTGGCGACGCTTCTTTCAACCCTACGCTCACGCGGTCTCCTGAAGAGTGATGCTAGAACGGCGGTCGATGTGGACCCCGTCTCTCTCATGTAGCAAAGCGGACGATGCAGAACTTCGAAGGCGCGAGCGTGACGGTGATGGGGCTGGGCCACTTCGGCGGCGGTGCCGGGGTCACGCGCTGGCTGAGCGGTGCCGGGGCGAGCGTCCTGGTCACAGATACCAAACCCGCCTCGGAACTCGGCGATGGCCTCGCCGAGATCGGGCCGCTTGTCGAACGGGGTCTGGTCACACTCCGGTTGGGCGAACACAACGCGAGCGACTTCACTTCCGCCGACTGCGTCGTGGCGAATCCAGCGATTCCCAGGCCGTGGAACAATCGCTACATACGGGCCGCGATGGCCGCGGGCGTGATCGTGACCACGGAAATGCGGCTTCTGGTCGATCGGCTACCCAACCCCGATCGGGTGATCGGCATCACAGGCACCGCGGGAAAAAGCACCACCTCGGCGATGATCGCGCACCTCCTGCGGGCGCTGGGGCACCGCGTCTGGCTCGGCGGGAACATCGGCGGCTCGCTGCTGCCGAGCGTGCGGGACATGGGTGCGGCGGATTGGGTGGTGCTTGAACTCTCGAGCGCGATGCTGTATTGGCTCGGCGAAGGGGTGGGGTTCGAGAACGCCGCGGGCTGGTCGCCCGCTCACGGTGTTCTGTCGAATCTCTCGGACAATCACGGGGACTGGCACGGTTCCTTCGAGCATTATCGAGAATCGAAACTCAATCTCTTCCGCTACGGGCAGGGCAGGGGTACATCGATCCTGTTCCGCCACGCAAAGGATCATGATCTTCACGCGCGCGTGATGTCTCTGTGCCGAGGTGGACTCGTATCGGTCGAGATGAACGACGCCGCGTGGCTCACGCCCGATGCACCCGCACTGCGCGTGCCGGGACATCACAACCTCTGCAACGCCGAGTGCGCTGTGCGGGCGGTGTGCGCGGCCCTGGGTGAGCGGGACCACGGGTCCGTTCGCCGGCTTCTCGGAGATTTTGAAGGGCTGCCCCACCGTCTGCAACTCGCCGCGGACATACGCGGCGTGCGATACTACAACGACAGCAAATCCACCACACCCGAGTCGTGCCTTCTGGCGGTGGCGGCCTTCGATGAATCACCGGGCCGCGCGGCGATTCATCTGATCGTCGGCGGGTATGACAAGAAAGCCGACCTCACCGCCGTAGCGGGGCTGGCGGATGACGTGGCGGGCCTGTACACCATCGGGGCCACCGGCCCGGTCATCGCCGCCGCGGCGGGCCGTCGCGCAACCGAGTGCGGCACGCTCGAGAAGGCGATGGATCGGATCCGATCGGCAGTGCGCCCGGGTGACGTGGTCCTTCTCAGCCCGGCGTGCGCTTCGTGGGACCAGTTCTCCAACTACGAGGAGCGCGGGGAGCGTTTTACCACGCTCGCACGCGCGAATCTATAGGAATCTCGATCGATGCGTCTCTGCCGTCTCTGCCGACTCTGCCTGGTTCTCATCGTCGCCGCTTCGTGCGCGCGAGACCACTCTGTTGAGCGTGCCCCGCCTGGGATGGAGGAAGTGCCCGAAGCACCACCGCACCCGAAGGCCGCCGAGCCACCATCTCTCGCTCCCTCACCTGTTCCCGAACGTGACAGCGTCACGCCACCCGCTTCATCAATACCCGCGAACGTCGAGATTTTTCCCGGCGTCCGCATCGACAGAGCCGCCCGCACAGTCGCCTTTGATGGCACGGTCCCCATCGACTGCCACAACGAGAGAACCCCGGTTGTGTATCTTGAAGTCGTCGTCTGCACACCGGACACCAAGGAGCACGAAGCACTTGTGCTGACGCGGGTGAAGCCATCGCACGTGCACGCGGCGTTGCTCGCGTTGGGTCTTGAGCCGGGGCGCGTGGGGGTGTGGAACTGGGACGGCCCTCGACTGACGGCGGAGGCTCCGACCGGACCCCGCCTGAAAATAACGTTGTCATACGTGCTGAAAGGGGCCGTCATCGAGGCCACACCGCAGGAATGGATCCTCAATATCAGGAATCAGCGCACGCTTGTGACGGAGGCCGGATCGAACGGGTGGGTCTTTTCCGGTTCGGCGGTCGTCACCCGGGGAGGTCAGGAGTGGTACCACGCGGATCGAGAAGGCTGCCTGATCGGACTGACGTGTTTCGGTCATGAAACGATCTCGTGGACGGAGATGTTCAGCCCGGACTCAGGGATACACGAACCGCAATGGATCGCCGACTCAAGAACAGTTCCCCCCTACGGCACGGCGGTGACGGTGACGGTACAGGCACCGTGATGATTGTCAAGGTTCACCGCCGAGGGTCAGTTCTTTGAACTCCGTGTCCTGATCGCTCGCCACTTTGAGTGTGACGGCGCTGCCGTTGAACAGCCCGGCCCGGGTCAACGCTTCGAGCGCCCCTTCAACGCTGATAACCTTGCGCCCGGCGATCGACTCGACGCGTTGCCCCCTGGACAACCCCGCCGCGGCCGCCGGGCTGCCGTCGCCGATCCGTGCCACGAACACACCCCGCTCACGTTCAATCAGGGCGAATCCGAAGAGCCGCCAGAGTCGGTTCTCGCCGGGTCGTTGAGCCGTATCGGGCGGCCTCTTGACGATCCGCGACGTGATATCAAGGGTCTTGCCGCTGCGCCAGACCCTCAGCCTGATGATATCGCCCGGCGCCTTGGCCCCGATGATGGAGAGCAGCACGTTGCCGTCGATTACAGCCTCATCATCGATCGCGGTGATGATGTCTCCGACTCGCAGGCCGGCCTCTTCGGCGGGTCCGCCCTCGATTACATCATCGACATGCACTCCCAGCGGCTTGCCCTCCGCGGCGATGCCGCCCGAATCAAGAAAGCGGATGCCGATGAAACCGCTCTCGATCGGTCCACCGGAAAGGATCTGCCGAACACGTGACTCGATGGTGCCCAGCGGGATCGCGAAACTGATTCCGGCGGACTGTCCTTCCGTCATGCCCGATGGGGTATTCGCTGTAGCGATGGCGACGTTCATCCCGACCACTCGTCCGCGGATATCCACCAAGGGACCTCCGGAGTTGCCGGGATTGACGGCCGCATCGGTCTGAATGAAGTTCGAGATACGTGCGCGGCCGGCGGGTGTGGAGGCGGAGCGGCCCAAGCCCGAGACGATCCCCTCGGACATCGAGAACTTGAACCCGAATGGCGAGCCGAAGGCAAAGACACGGTCGCCGATCTGCACACGCTCCCCCGTAGCTCTGCGCGCGGGAACCCGGTCCGCACCGTTGTCCACCCTCAGGACGGCGATATCCGTGTCTCGGTCGGCCCCGACAACTTCGGCTCTCGTCACGTGACCGTCGAAATACTGCACGCGTACCTCATCGGCACTGTCAACGACATGCGCGTTGGTGATGATGTGGCCGAACGTGTCAAAGACCCAGCCCGAGCCGGAGGCGCCCATCGGCACGCGCCCGCTGCCGTAGACATCGATGTGCACGACCGACGGCTCCGTGGCCCGTGCGATGTTGCGCACCGCAGCGTTGAGGCGTTCGAGCACATCTTCGCCGTCGAGTGTTCGCTGAGCCACCTCCACCACGGCCCGGGTGTGAGCCGAACTCACTCTTCGCACCACGGTGGGCGCGAGCAGAAGTACAAGCCCGCACGCCACGAGCACAACAAAGGCAGGTCCGAAGGCGAGAAATCGACGCATGGGGGCTTTCAGGAAATCGTTGGCTTAAGGAGCGATTCGGGGTAAACCCGTTGCCGGTTTCACCGGATGATCCGTCCGCGTACGCGCGGGCATGTCCGGGTTCGCCTGGCGGGCCTCGGTCATGATCTTCATGGTGTACTCCTCACCACCGATACGCCGCTGTGACACGCGGGCCACCCAGTCCTGTCCCGCGGCACGGATCGACTCACCGAGTGTCGCGGATCGCTCCGCGAATCGCGGCGGCTCATCGGTCATGCCCGCCAGGTCCTGAAAGACGAGCACCTGACCATGACAGGCCGTCCCCGCGCCGATGCCGATCAGCGGGACCGTGGTGGCTTTCAAGATATCGTCGGTAACCGCGGGCGGAACAGCCTCGACCAGCAACAGAACACATCCGGCCTGCTCGAGCGCCACGGCATCGGCCACGATCTGCCGAGCCTCCTTCTCTGTTCGACCCGAAGAGCCATACCCGCCATTGAGGGCCGCACGCTGCGGTCGGCTTCCCACATGACCACAGACCGGCACTCCGGCGCGGGTCATTTTTTCAATGAGCGGGGCGAAGGTCGCGTCGGCCTCGACTTTCACACAGTCGGCCAGCCCCTCGGTCAAGAACTTGCCGGCGTTTCGGATGGCCTCGCCCTCATCCGCCTGGTACGACATGAAGGGCATGTCGCCCATGACCAGCGTTCGCGGGGCGCCGCGCTTCACCGCCGCCGTCAACGCCAGCGCGATTGACAAGGGCATGTCGATCGTCCGGGGAAGGCCGAGGATGACTTCCGCGGCTGTATCCCCTACCAGCAGCACATGCACACCCGCCCGTTCGAGCCAGCGGGCGGTTGTGGCGTCATAGCAGGTGAGGCAGGCGAAAGGGGTGCCCGCCGCGGCCATTCTGCGGAGCGTGCGGAGAGTGACGGCTGATGCGGGAGTCACGATGAGATGATTGTTGGCGGGCCACGAGCACGGCACACAGGGCGCCGGGAACATGAAAAACCCGCGCGACAAGGGTCGCGCGGGTTGAACCAAATGGGTGAACGTGCCGCCTTAGCGGAGCAGGACGGTGCCTCCCTCCGCCCGGATCAGGCTGGGGTTGCTGAGGACCACCGCCGGGCCGGAGGTCTCCTGGAACGTGCCCGCACGGGCGCGCACCACGGCGGCGCCGACCCCACCCTTGACCGCGGCGACCGCGTTGGCCACTCGCCCGAAGGGGGACAAGTGCGTGCCGTCGCCGCCGGCGCCGGGCGAGGCCCACATCTGTGTCGCGTGGATGTTGTACTGAGTGACAAAGGGACGGGCCACGTTGAAGGTCGTGACTGCCTGAGAAACACTGTCCCACATGTCGAGTCGGCAGAGTTCCTCGCCGAACGTGCCGGTGCGGACCACCTGAAGCCCGTTGACCGAGTAGCGCTGGATCCGAGTGCTGGTGACGGTGGTGTTGACCTGGTAGGACATCGTGGTTCGGTACTCAATGTCATCATAAAAGATGTTGGCATCGCAGAAACGCGCGATGCCGCGGGGCGTGGAGTTCACAGCGGAGGTGCAGCCGCCCTGTTCGGAGTTGTGACATCCGCCGAGGTTGTGGCCCAGTTCGTGGGCGAAGGTGCCGTTGGCGACGGCCGCCGAGCGGGAAGAAACAAAGAACCCCGCACCGATGTTGAGTTGTCCCGTGGTCGCGGGTCTCCATCCGACACCGGCACCGCCGCCCTCGACGATCACCGCGATGACATCGGGCCGCGTGTCGGGCCGGGAGTTGGTCGCGCCGTCCAGGAAGCCGTCCGAGCCGTTGGTGATTCGATTCAGTTCATTGTCAATATTCCCTGAATCGAAGTAGTTGGCTCCGTAGGCCCACCCGGAAGCGACGAGCCGCACCGACCAAGGCGCGCCGGAGGCGGAAGCACGCAGGTTGGTGTCGGCCATCATCGCCAGACAGTCGGCGAGAAAGGCGTTCTCGTTGCCGTACGCGTTGCGAGAGTTCTGCGTCGGGACCACCATCATGTCGATGCGTGTCGTAGGGTCGGTCGAGGCTCGTTCGCCGTACCCCCCGCCGCCGGGGGGCGGGTCAGCAGGGAGAGGATCGGCCGGTGGCAACTCGGGGCGCGGCTCACGGATACCGATGCACTCATCGTTGTAGTTGCGGTCGGTGGCCGTGACCAGGTGCACACCCAAAGGGCTGTATCGAACTTCGATGTACGGACGGCCGGGGTTGTAGTCTCGTGCCACGATCCGAAGCGAGTCCTTGTACCTGACCAGGATCACATCGCTGAACGCGACACCGGCGATCTGGCCGTACCACGTGAAATCGTCGGGTGCGCGGTACTCGCCTTGCACGAGGACGAACTCCAACGGATCGGCATCAGGGAGCGGCAGAAAGACCCTCTGATCAACGCCTTGAGGATTGATGCGATCGAGGACGGCCCAATGCGGTTCGGCGGTGGTGCCGACGGTTTCGTGGGCCGAGAGAAGATCTCGATCGAAAATCGTTCTATTTCCAAGTACAACCACATCGCCCAGCCCGATTCCCAGCGGCACCGGTGCTCGGGATTGATCGATGATGCCCTGCGGCCCTTCCAGGTGGTACGTGGCTCTGGGTTGACCGAAATCCGCCGCGCGGTAGTGAACCTGCGCGGTCGCGTTCAAGCTAAGCGTTGCGGCGAACAGCAGCAGATGAGAAAAGGTGTTCATGTGAGGTGTTCCTTTCTCGCTTACTGCAGGTTGACGAGCACAAGCACCAGCCCCGTGCCTTCATCGAGGTTGGACATAGCCTTGCCGATGACGGCTCCGTCGCATCGTCCCGCATCAGTCGCCTTCATCGCGTGACCGGCCAGCAATGCGGTGGTCAGCCGGTCCCCGGCGCGGATGGCGCCGTTCTCAGCGGAGCACTTCACGTATACACGTCCCGTCATGGCGACCTTGACGCCGCCATCGAGCACGCCCTCGTGCCCCAGTTTGAGCCCCGGGTTGACCCCGCCGGCCCCGGAGACGATCCCGGCGACTTTGGGGTCGTAGGCATCGGCGCTCGAACGGATCGAGCCGGGATTCAGATCATCGATCACCACGACCGTCCCGGGTTCCAGGTCTCCGTGAGAACTTTCAAAGCCTTCCACGATGTCCGCGCCGCCGCGGATTTCAACGGTCGTGGCGGATACCCGCCCCGTGAAGTGGGCACCACCCTCGGCCCAGATACGGACTTTTCGGTTGGTACCACTGGTGCCGGCGCCCACGATGTCGAGGGAATCGACGGTGAAGAGTTGGTACCCGATTTTGCCTGCATCCTGCTGCTTGCCGGGCATGTCGGATCCAAACTCGAACGAGTTTCCGCCGTGCAGTTTCATGCTACCGACAACATGCAGCGCTGCGGTCGGGTTCGACGTACCGATGCCCACGCTGCCGCCTTCGAGAATGGTCATCCAGTCCTGGCGTGTGCTGTTCAGCAACCAACCGCCGAATCGCATCGAACTCGTACCCCCGTAATCGGTGCCGGGAATACCGAGGAAAAGCGTGCCCGGTTCCATCCACATGCCCCAGCGTCCGAACCCGGTCTTCGAGCCCGAGGTAAAGGGATCCCACCCGCGCGTAATGAAAGGGCCGTCGGTGGCGTCGAGCCGGACGGATCCTTGCACCTGCACCGTGCCGCGTACATCGAGCAGTTGGGAGGGCGAAGCGGTACCGATGCCCAGTGCGCCGGCCCCGGTCAGTCGCATGCGCTCGGTGTACCCGGTGCCACGCCCGGTTTCCACGCCGAAGCGCAGGTCTCCCTCAGAGTTCCAGATGAGAGAATGGTTGGCATTAGCCCCGTGCATATAGAGCCATCCGTTGCCGTTATCCACACCGACGGCGGGTCCTCCGTAATACGCGGCACGGGATGCCTGGAGCGTCATGCCCGGGTTGGTCGTGCCGATGCCCACCAACCCGTTATCGCCGACGATCCTCATGCGCTCGGGTTGGGTCCCGCCGTTGCTCTGAGCATCGCCCGCGATGAAGCGGATGTTCCCGTTCCAAACATTCGAGCCCACACCGCTGAAGACATTGTCACCCCCTATCAAAACGAGGTCGTTGTCCGCGGAGGTGCCTGCGGGCGGTGGTGTGCCGCCGTACGACAAGTTCGCCGAGCCGGCCCGCAATGTCAGCTTGCCGCCGTTGGCACCGGATCCGTGCGACGTGGTGTTGCCGCCCGCCAGGATCAGGAGGTCCGCGCCGAGGCTGTTTCCCTGCGGCAGGCTGATCGAACGGGAACCCGTCGAGAGCATGACATCGCCGTTCACATGAAAGCGTGTCGCAGGAGTCGTTGTGCCGATGCCCACGCGGTCATTGGCCTGATCCACGTAAAGCGTGCCGCCGTCGATCACGAGCGCACCGGTCAAGGTCCACCCTCCCCCGGTGGGTAAACGATCCGCATCGAGATTGCCCAGCGCGATGTTGGAGGCGTTCAGCCCTGTCAGCAACCCGCCGTTGCCGGTGAACGACGTCGCGGTGATCGATCCGGTGAAGGTGTTGGACGTATTCAGCCTGGGCACGTTCACCGAGAGCCGGGTGTCGGCCAGGGTGCCGGAGTTCAGATTGCTCGCGTTACGGTAGAAGGCACTGCCCTGTCCACCCAACAGTCCGGCGTTCAACGTGTAGGCCGCGTGGGGTGAGGCCGTCAGTTCCTGCCGCGGAGACAATACGACGAATCCGGATTCATCTGAACAATCCGAGCCACCATCGGCCCTGACGTCGATCTCAAGGAACCTCTTCTGACCCGTGAACTGGGCACCGAAGTCGAGCACGACGGTAAAACGCCCGCCGGACACGGTCACATCGTCTCGACAGACAACCGCGCCAACCTGCCCGGCCCCGGCGAGTGAATCAAATAAACGGAATCGCAGGTCATGCACCCCCTCCGCCGGAACACCCGCGTTCAGGACCTCTCCCTGAAACGTGAATGACGTATCAAGCACTTGCCCGTGCCCGAGCGATGCGGCCATCAGCCACGGGGATAACGCGCCTGTCGTCAGTAGACTCTTGCGGCTCAACATGTTGAATACCTCCCTTCGAGTTCCGACCCGCTCAGCGACCGGCACGGTGATCACACCGCATCGACACAGAGGCAGAACGCCTTTGAAGCGAACCAGAACGGCCCCGCCGTCGAACCGGAACTTGCCACTATATCCAGAAGGCCGGTTCGAGCAGGAACAAAGCACGATGATCAACTCGGCGGCCCGGTGCCTATGCTGGCGACGCCGCTCTCCGGAGTTCCAGCCCATGATGCGTCATGCCTCTGCCGTTCTTCTTCTTTTTGTGTACGTGTCATTCACCTCGGGCTTTGCTCAGGAAGCCCCGCCCAAACGCATCGAGCCGATGCCGATGGCCCGTCCCCCGGCGGATATCGTCATCACAGAGGTTCTCTTTCGTGTGCCGCGTGGGGATTCAGGCGATGCGAACGGCGACGGCCGCAGGAATGCCACGGGCGACGAGTTCATCGAGATCGCTAATCTGGGCGAGAAGCCTGTCAACATCGGCGGATACCGGCTCATCGATTCAAACTCGTACGCCGGGCTGACGGACAAAGGGAAAAGACCCTTCAACGCATCGGAGATCAAGGCCGATGGAAAAGGAGTCTCATTCGTTTTTCCCGAACTCGAACTCGCCCCCGGGGAGGTCGTCGTGCTCTTCAACGGCTTCGAGGGGTTGCCTCCCGGCGACATCGGAACGTGGCAGAAAGCCGCTGCACCCAACCCGCGCTTTGGCACCGCGCGGGTCTTCGCGCTCCGGCCCGAAGATAAATTCGCGGCCCTGGGAGACAAGGGCGATTGGGTCATGCTCATCACCGACTCCGGCGAGATACTCGAGACCGTGCGCTGGGGATCGCCCGAAACTCAACCACCCGCGGACAGCGGGCACACCCGAGAGGCGCCGACGGAGCCGGCGGGCAGTGTCGCACGTCGCAACCGAACCAGCGGCTTCCAGGACCACGCCGAGTTGTACGGCGGTGCGCTCTTCAGCCCGGGCTCATTTGTTCCCAAGCCGTCCGACCCGGGCACGGCTGTGAGCAGGCCCCGCGAGCAGAACCCCAGGTAAGCACGCCCCTGCCTGCGGCCCGTCCCAAAATATCATCAGCGTTTGATGCAAGATCCGAACCCCTCACTCGCTTTCTGAACGCCGATCGGGAGTCGGCAACACACACTTTTCAGAAAGGGAGAATCGGATGATGAACCGTACGACCGCTATCGCTCTGTGCTGTGGCCTGGCCGCGAGCCTTCTCGCCTCCGCGCAGCCATTCAACAACGTGTATGGACTCAATGGGGATGAGACCGCCTACGGCATCGCGGAAACCCGTGATGGCGGCACTGTCACCGTCGGCACCATCCGCGATGCGTCCACCGCCGCCCCGCCCGACATCCTCGTCGTGAAGTACGATCCCGCGGGGAACATCGTGTGGTCGTCCCGCTTCGGGGGGCCTGGAAATGACATCGGCTGGAGCATCCAGCAGACCACCGACGGCGGCTACATCATCGGTGCCGAGACCGACAGCCAAGGCCCGCTCACCAACCTCGCGCTGCTCCGCCTCGACCCCGTGGGCGGATACATGTGGTCGTGGGTTTATGAAGGTGATACATCGCTCGAGGATCTCGTTCTGACCGACGGTGTGGGCGTCGGCGTCCGCCAGACTCAGCAGGGGACGTACGTCCTCACCGGCCGCAAGCGGCAGAGCGATACGAACCAGATGGGCGTGCTGATCCACGCCGCACCGGCGGGCAATCCGATCTGGAACTTTCGTTACGGCGATGCACGTGTTCAGGAGCGGACCCGGCTGACGTTCACCGATGTGAAGGTCGACCGTGAAAACACGTTTTACGTTTCAGGAACCGAGATCGTTCAACCCGCGGTCGGCGGCCCGAGCAACACCAACCCGGTCATGTTCAGGATCAACGGAGCGGGCGGCGTGATCTTTGCACGTGAGTACATCACCGCCATCCCGAACATCGCCACGCCCGAAACAGGCACGGGCGACGGGCTTGATATCTTCCGCGACGGCACGATCGTCATGGATGGTCGATCCGACCTTGCCACGACGGGCACGACCAACATCCACGCGATCCGCACCGACCCGGCCGGCATTCCGCTGTGGTACAGAACCTACCTGCGCTACAACTCTTCCTACCGCACCTGCCGCGAAGATTTTGATGGACGAGTGGCGATGGCGGGCCAGTTCGGACCACCGAACTCGACCGATGCGCTGCTGCTGGTGGCCGATCTGGGTACGGGCATGCCACTGTTCGCCCGGGGGTACAACTTCCTGCCCGATGCGCTCGGCATGGTTCCGACACGGTTGATCGACGGGTACGCGCTCACCGGGCCGGTCAACCTTCCCGCCTCAACCGGCTACGGGATGCGTGACATCGAGCAGATCCGCACGGGCCCCGCCGGGTTCGTCGGGTGTCTGGACTGGCCTCTCGATCCTCAGCAGACACAAGTCGCGATGAGTGCCCCTCAGTTCCCAACGTTTGTTCAGAGCCAGGTCGGGACGTTCTGGCAAGGTCAGTTCCGACGGGTGACCCTGCGTGAAGCCGAACTCTGCCGCCCTTGTCCACCGTGCGCGGCTGATTTCAACAACGATGGCGGCATCGACGGGGCGGACGTGAACGATTTCTTTGACGCCTGGGGAGCCGGGGTGCCCTGCGCCGATGTGAACAACGACGGAGGCATCGACGGGGCGGATGTCCAGCACTTCTTTACCGTCTGGCAGAACGGCGGTTGCTGACCCGGATTCCTCTGAATCGCACACTTCCTTCAGATCACCCAAGCCCGACCGTTCGAGGTCGGGCTTTTTACATGTATATCTCCGTTACACGGCATCGTGCTCCCGGAACAATGGACCAACTGCAAGGTACATCGAAAAACACCGTACCGGGGGGGCCGCTGGAGTGTTGGTGATTCACTGCCAACGGCCCGTCAGTGCCCCCCACTCCTACACTTGGCCCCGACGAAACGCCGATGCCGGTGTTTCCGAACAAGACCACACGTGGGCCGAACAGACCGCCCGCATCCCCTGACCCCAAGGAACTTTGAATGACCTGCAAAACCGGCTCTCGTCTCATCACTTCGGCTTCGCTGCTCGCCATGCTGGCCGGTCTCAACCCGGCGCTCGCGGTCCCGCCGGCCGCGCTCGACCGGGTTCCTGACAACGCCCCGGTGGTCGTCGCTCTCCGCTCGATGCAGGCGGCCACGGAAAAGGTGAATAAGTTCAGCGAGTCGATGGGCATTCCGCGGCCCGAGGGAGACAACCCGATCGCCATGGCGCAGAAGATGCTCGGCACGCCGGGCCTCAACGCGGGCGGCTCGATGGCCGTTGCGATCGTGCCCGGCCCGGATGGCAAGGTCATCATGGGTGAGGATGCCGGCGATAAAACCACCGGAGTGGTCATTGTTCCCGTGAGCGATTACGCCGCGTTTGTCAAAGCCATGGGGGCTGAGAAATCCGACGGCGTGACCAGCGTGAATATCGACGGCAAACCCGGATTCATCAAAGACCTCCAGGGCGGCTTTGCGGCCATCACCGTCGTTCCGGGGCTTCTTGACAAGTTCGACGGAGCCGCGGGCAAAGGCCCCAAGCACGCCGCGATGCTGGGAAAGAACGGCGGGGGAATCGCCGACACCGCCGATGTGCTCATCATCGCCAATGTCGCGCACCTTCAGGACCAACTGAAGGACGGCCGCACCCGCATGAAGGATCAGATGGAGCAGGCCACGATGATGCTGGGCGATCAGGCCGCGGGCATCGGGGGCAGCCTCGCCCTTCTGGACACGGTCATGGGCACCTTTGCCAAGGACGCGACCTGCGGGGTACTCGGATTGACCTTGAACGAGTCGGGCATCACCGCGGATCTCGGCACGCAGTTCAAGGAAGGCACCGAGCCCGCTGGCTTCTTCTCCTCCACGGGAAACGCGGGCGGTCTGATAGCGCGTATCCCGAATCTCCCCTTCTACTTCGCGGGAGCGATCGACACCTCATCCCCGGGATTGCGGCAGATCTTCAAGAACATCGCCAAGGCTCAGACTCCGCAAGCCGGGGATGGCGCCTCGCCCATGTCCTTCCTCGCCAATATCGATAAACTCGGCGGTTTCAGCGGGATCCTGGGCGCTTCGCCCAACGCGCTCAGCGGCGGCGGGTTGTTCGTGAACACTTCCACATTCGTGGCGACCTCAGATCCCGCGGGTTACACCGCCCTGCTCGCCGAGCAGATCAAGGCCGCCAACGGCAGGAAGGAAGGCCCCGTCACGACGAAGTCCACGTACAAAGCCGGGGCCGCCGAGGTTTCCGGCATCAAGGTTGATTCCTGGAGCATGACCATGGACATCGACCAGAACGACCCCACCGCGATGCAGGCGCAGATGATGTCCTCGATGCTCTTCGGCATGGGTGAGTTCGGGGGCATGAACGCGCCAGTCGATGGAGGCGTGGTCAGCACGTACAGCATGAACACCCCCCTGCTCACCAGCGCCATCGAGGCCGCCAAAACGGGCACCGGACTCGCCAGCGCCTCCGACATCAAGGAAGCCGCTTCCCGTCTGCCGGCGGATCGTTCGCTGGAGTTGCATATCGGTGTCAAACCACTCATGGACGCGGCCCTGGGACTTGCGGCGATGTTCGGCGGTGGGCCGGATGTCACACTTCCCGAGAAAATCTCACCGATCTCGATCGGCGCTTCCACCACGAACGGCGGCATGGTCCTTCGTGTCGTGCTGCCGATGGACACGATGAAGGCCTTCGGCGACATCGCCAAACAGATGAACGAAGGCGGGGATGACGACATGGACGACCCGGCCCCGGCGCAGGACGGCGGAAAGCCGCCCCGTTTCTAACGCCGGCGATCGAAAAGCGACAAGCCCGCGCCCCTCGGCGCGGGTTTTTTGATGCGAGTAGACTTCGGCAGTGAAACACTGGCGGCTTGCCAACTCCCGCGCTCTCACGCTCGATCGGCCCCGCCTGCTGGGCATCCTGAACGTCACGCACGATAGTTTCTCCGATGGTGGTCTGTACGCCGACCCCGGCGCAGCGTGTGCCGCGGCGGAGCGGATGGTCGACGAGGGTGCCGACGCGATCGACATCGGGGGCGAATCCACGAGGCCCGGGGCTTCGCGCATCAGCGCGGCGGAGCAGTGCCGCCGCGTGATTCCCGTGATACGTTCGATCCGGGCTCTCGCCGGCCCCGCCGCGAACATCCCCATTAGTATCGACACCACGCTGGCCGCTGTAGCCCGCGCGGCGCTCGATGCCGGCGCGGACGCCGTTAATGATGTGTCCGGCGGCACAGAGGACTCGGCGCTCGTCGAACTCGTGGCCCGCACCGGCGCGGGGCTGATCCTCATGCACCGGGAACGCCCCCCCGAGTCCGACATTTACTCCGACCGCTATTCCGAGGCGCTCGTGGAAGGGGACATCGTGGCCCACGTCATCGCCTCGTTACGAGATCATCTTGTGCCCCTTGCCACACGAGCCGGTGTGGCGACCGAGCAATTGATGATCGACCCGGGGCTGGGGTTCGGGAAGACCGTATCTCAGAATGTGGAACTGATCGCCCGCTCCGCGGAAATCGCCGATGCCGTGGCCTTGCCTTTGGTGAGCGGACTCTCCCGCAAGAGTTTCGTGGGGCGCATCGGGCTGAAGCGAGATTCCGAGCCGGGCGAACGGCTGCCGTCCACCCTCACCTTGAGCCTGGCGCATCGGGCTTCGGGCGCGAGCGTATTTCGGGTGCATGATGTGGCGGCCCATGCTCAGGCATTCGCAGCGGCGGAGCGCATCGCCGCCGTCCGAAGTGGTGCTTCGTAGCGGTACGCTCCATCGATACTCAACAACTGAAGGGGCGCCCGTTGCGTACTATCAGTATTCAGTTTCGCAATCCCCGCATCGGGTTATGCCGATGCTTCCACCGAAGGATCCAAGCCATGGCCAACGCACACGTCAAAGAGTTCACCGACAGCAACTTCGATGCTGAAGTGATCGCGTCAGACCAGCCCGTGCTCGTTGATTTCTGGGCCGAGTGGTGCATGCCCTGCCGCAACCTCGCACCGGTTGTTGAGGCTGTCGCCGAGGAGTTCGCCGGCAAGGGCAAGGTCGGCAAAGTTGATATCGACAACAACCGTGCGGTGGCCATGAAGTACGGCATCACGGCCATCCCGACCATCATCATTTTCAAAGGTGGGCAGGTGGCCAAGAAGTTTGTCGGATTCAAGAAGAAGGAAGAACTCGCGGCCGCGTTGATCGAGGCCGCTTCAAAGTAACCCACCCCGTACACCGCACGATCAGCGAAAGTGCCGGTGGCAGTGTACAGCCCCATCGTTTACTATCACTCCTATGCCAACCGCCCCGTCCGCCGTGCCGGGTTCAGCCGCGTTGCCTGATCGTTTCGCGGGTCGAAAGATCCGCTGCGGTGTCGTCGGCGTGGGTCGGATGGGTCAGCACCACGCCCGGGTGTATGCCAATCTGCCCGGGTGCGAGCTCGTCGGGGTGGTCGATGCCGAGCCGGAGCGCCGGGGACAGATCGCGGACAAGTTCGAGACCACGGCGTACGAGCGCGTGGACCAGTTGCTCGATGCCGGGGTCGATGCCGTGTCCGTCGCCGTTCCCACGACCGCTCACCGAGCGGCGGCGGAGCCACTGTTGAAAGCGGGCGTGGCCTGCCTGATCGAGAAGCCGCTCGCGGGGGATGTCGAGACCGCCAAGGCGATCAAGGACCTCGCGGAATCCACCGGCACGGTCCTGATGGTCGGGCACATCGAGCGGTTCAATCCCGTGATGCGGGCGATGCAGAAGGCCGCCGCGACCGGCCAGCCGATCATCCCCCGGTTCATGCAGGTCGTGCGGGTCAGCCCGATGACCTTCCGTTCGGTGGATGTGGGCGTCGTCCTCGACATGATGATCCACGACATCGACGTGGTCCTGATGATGATGGGCGGGCGCGAGCCTGACTTCATCCGGGCCGCGGGCGTGGCGGTCATCACCGAACACGAGGACCTCTGCAACGCCTGGCTCGAGTTCAACACGCAGAACGGACGGTGCGTGGCGAACATCACCGCCAGCCGCCTGGCCCTCAAGACCGAGCGCGTCACACGCATCACCGGCGAGAACGCGTACATCAAGATCGATTACGCGGCGAAGAAGGGGAACATGATCCGCCGCATCGCCAACGAGATCCAGATGCGCGAAGTGCGTGAGCAGATCAAGATGGGCGCGGACCTCACGAACCTCAAGTGGGGCGAGTTGGTGAATATCGAAGAGCTCATCGTCGACGACGCCGAGCCGATCGTTGCCGAGTTGGAGGCGTTCCTCCACGCCGTCCGCACCGGCGAGCGCCCCGCCATCGACGCCGAGGCCGGCTTTGCCAACGTCCGCACCGCGCAGCGCATCGTCGAGGCCATCAAACGCGCGATGTGAGCCGCGGAACGCCGGCGGCGGTCAGAACACCACCTGCACCTGGAACTGGATGCCCCACTGTCCATCGACATCGCTCGGCAGCAAGTCGAGGTTCTGCTGCGCCCCAAGCAGGCTGTTCGCCTGCGGGTCAAGGAACCACAGCGCATTCCCGGTGAGTTTGAACGTGTGACTGTGCGGGCTGATGTAGTAGTTGACGCCGGTAGTGACGGTGCGGAAGTTGCCATCGACACCGTCGCGGTCCTGGTTCGGCAGGATCATGTCGAACCGGCCGAACGCCTCGATCTGATCCGTCAGAAAGTACCCGCCCTGCAGAATGAACCCCCAGTCGGTCCCCTCCTCCTCGATGGAAATGTCGTTGTAGACAAAGACCACCGAGGCGAAGGTGTTCCAGCCGTCGCCCTGCAGGCTCACATCCGCGGTGGAATACAGCAACGCGAAGTCCGAGTCCGTTCCTTCGGCCTGGGCACCGCTCTCCACTTCAACGCCGATCCCGAGCATGCACGCGAGCGGACTGCCACGGAACGATGTGTAGTCGTTGTAGCGGGACCAATCGTTCCCGATGATCTGCCATTCCCCGCGAGAGGAGAAGGCCCAATCGGCCTTTCGCGGTGAACTGAAAGACTCGTTCCCGGTGCGAAGGCCGTCGTTATACGATAACCAGAATCTGAACTTCTCCCACTCCTTGCCGATCTCGATGCCCTGGGTCTTGTCGGCGTTGTAGAGCGCGTTTACCACGGACGAGTTGACCGCCAACTGCCGCTGCGCGGCGATCATGTCGTCGCGGAACAGGTTCAATGCAAACTGACCGAATCGCAGATTCCACCCGTCGGGCAGGTGCGCCGTGGCGAATGCGTGATCGAGCGCCAGATCCCCGTTGCTCCCGAATGTCGCGCGCAGTCGGGTGCTCAGCCACTGCTCCGGCTTGGCGTCCATCTGAAGTCTCGTCCTGGCCACGTAAAAACCCCAGGTGTCTTCATCGCTTCCGTCGGGCGTGGTGTCGCGGTGGTTGTACTGCCAGCGGAACTGGGTGAAGCCGGTGAACTTCATGCGATCGGGGTTGGAAAAAACACTCTCACCCCGGGGGAGCTGCTGCGCGGCATCGCGGATCAGTTCCGACCCCGCGGCGAGACCGGCGATGTCATCCGCCGGGGCCACCGAAACGGGCAAGACCGCGAGGATCAAACACCTACTTGCTTGTGTGATGGGCTTCATGTGGTATCGAGTTCAGGTGCACCCGCGTCTCAGAGCATCCGAGAGATCAACCATCCGATCGCCAGCGCGCTCCCCGTCGAAACCAGACCCGGTCTCATGAAACTGTGGTTGAGCACGTACTTGCCGATGCGGGTCGTCCCGGTGGAATCAAAGTTCACCGCGGCCACGATCGTGCCGTAGGTCGGCAGAAAGAAATACCCGTTGACCGCGGGGAAAAAGGCGATCAACGCGCCCACAGGCATCCCGAGCGCTATACCCACCGGCATAAGCGCCGCCACAGTCGCCGCCTGGCTAAAAAGCAACACCGACAGCGTGAACAAACCGATGGCGAAGATCCATGGGTGGGCCTTGACCACGCCTTCGATCCCGCCGATGATCGTTTCCCGATTGCCCTCGAAGAAACAACTTCCCATCCATCCCAGACCCACGATCGAGATCACCGCCACCACGCCGGCGGTGCCGATGCCGCTTTTGACCGCTTCGGTAGGTTTCGCGCCGAAAGCCAGCATCATGATACCCGCCGCGGCGTACATCACAACCTGAATCAGCACCGTCATCGAGATCGGCTCGCGCACGCCCGCTTTCGCGGTTCGAATCTTCTCGACACCCTCGGCGATCTGATCGAGTGTAAAGGTTCGTGTTCCCGGCTCCGAGTCTCGGAGTTTGTCCAGGGTGTTGACGAGTTGATCGGTCGAAACGGTCTTGGGGGGCGTGGGCGGCACCACGACGCTGGGGCGGACGGCCGGGAACATGCCGAACGTCACGATGGCCGCCGCCGCGATGAGAAAGACGGCGACCGATCCCACCGCGTTTCGATGTTCCGTTCCCGACAAGGTACGAGCCGGCGCGGGGGGCGAGGAGAGTCCGGACGCCAGGCGTTTCTGGTATTCGGGATCATCCTTCAGGTCCTTTCCCATGCGACAGACACTGAAGGCCCCGATCATGCATCCAAGAAAGGTCGAGGGAACGCAGATGAGCAGGATGTGCTTGAGGGTGACTTCCTGACCATTGATCGTGAGACCCGATGTGGCGAACAAGGCAAGCAATCCCGCCGTTGCAGCGGCCAGCGGACTCGCCGTGATGGCCTGCTGGCTCGCGATCACGCTGATGGACATCGGCCGTTCGGGTCGGATGCCCGCTTTCCGTGCCACCTCGGCGATCACAGGAAGAATCGCGTACGCGACGTGACCGGTTCCCGAGCAGAATGTAAAGAGGTACGCCACGGCCGGCGCGACGAATGTGATGTATTGCGGCTTGGCACGGAGCGCCTTTTCGGCCAATGCCACGAGAAGTTCCATCCCGCCGGCCGCCTGCATCGTCGCGGCGGCGGTCACCACGGCGAGGATGATGGCCAAGACCTGCCCCGGCGGCGAGGACGGTGGAAGGCCGAACCCGAAGACCAGCACGGCAAGCCCGAGGCCGGCGATCGTTCCTAACCCGGCGCCGCCGATGCGGGCACCGATGAATATCGCCAGCAGGACCACGAGAAGTTCCATCCACATCACGTCAAGATCTCCCGGCCAGGGATTAAAATCTGTCTAGATGCCCCGCCCGCCTGTCATCGCGGAGGGATCGAGCACGGCGGCGATCTTCTCTTCGCTGAGCAGCTTCTTCTCACGAATAAGTTCGATGACGCCCTTGCCTGTGCGGAGGGCCTCGGCAGCGAGTTCGGTCGATTTCTCGTACCCGATGACCGGGTTGAGGGCCGTGACGATCCCGACGCTGTGCGTCGCGTAATGCTTGCACACATCCTCGTTGGCGGTGATCCCGTCAATACAGAAAACCCGCAGGGTGCGCACGGCGTTGCCGAGCAGTCGCTGACTCTCAAAGAGTGCTTGGGCGATTACCGGCTCGAAGACGTTGAGTTGCAGTTGCCCCGCCTCGGCGGCCATCGTCACGACCAGGTCGTTGCCGATGGTCTTGAAGCAGACCATGTTCACCACCTCGGGGATCACCGGGTTGACCTTGCCCGGCATGATGGACGAACCGGGCTGCATGGGGGGCAGGTTGATCTCGTGGAGCATCGTGCGAGGCCCGCTCGAGAGGAGCCGTAGGTCATTGCAGACTTTCGAGAGTTTGACCGCCAGGCTCTTCAGACAGGAGGAGTAGAGCACAAATGCCTGGGTGTCCTGCGTGGCCTCGACCAGATCCTCCGCGAGACGGATCGGCATGCCGGTGAGTTGGGCGAGGTGCGCAACGCACTTCTCCGAGAAACCTGGCGGGGCGTTCAGGCCCGTGCCGATCGCCGTGCCGCCCATATTGACCTCGTACAGCACACTCTCAATCCGCTCCAGCGCCCTGCCTTCATCGCGGAGGCTCACGGCCCATGCGCGGAACTCCTGCCCGAGAGTCATGGGCACCGCATCCTGCAGTTGCGTGCGGCCCATCTTGATGATGTTTTTGAAAGAATCGCCCTTGGCACGAAGGGCATCGACCAAACGGCCCAGCTCGCCCATCAGGGTCCGGTTCTGAAGGGCGAGGGCGATGTGAATCGCCGTGGGGTAGGCATCGTTCGTGGACTGCGCGAAGTTCACGTGATCGTGCGGGTCCAGGTGTCTGTACTCACCTTTGGCGTGCCCGAGCAGTTCAAGACCGCGGTTGGCGATCACCTCGTTCGCGTTCATGTTGCAGGATGTGCCCGCCCCGCCCTGGAACAGGTCGCTCGGAAACTGATCGTGGAGTTTGCCGTCCAGGAGTTCACGGCAGGCTCCCTCGATGCCTTTGAGATGGGCTTCGGTGAGTTTCCCCAGATCCCGGCCTGCTTTCGCCGCCGCCAGTTTGACGTAGGCAAATGCTCGGATGAAGTCCGGGTAAAGAGAGATGCGCTGTCCCGAGATGTCAAAGTTCTCGAGTGCCCGCGCCGTCTGAACACCGTAATACGCATTCGCAGGGATGCGCTTCTCTCCGAGAAGGTCATGCTCGATCCGGAACTGGTCTTCAGAATCCGTCTTAGTTCTTTCCATTCAACACCTCCTGGCTACGGCATCGAACACGCACGTACACCCGCACTATACACCAGAGATTGCTCGGGAGTAAGATATTAAGTTGTAACGACGACTTCATTCAGCTTCACCTCACGAACGAACACGGTTAGATGTCTGCAAATCTAAGAGTTCTACGGCGCTACGCCTTGACGGGTCACTATGAACGAGCGTCGAGGGCCAACAAGAGTCGTTCCAGCTCTCGGTCGAATGCACCACGGGTCATGACCGTGTCGGCACCCGCCTCGCCCGCTCGCTTGAGCAACTGATGATCGATATGAGGGCCCCAGGCGACGACCGCGATTCCACGACGGCGATCATCCGCTTCCGGTCCACGAAGGAAGGTGATGAGATCGATCGCCTCATCACCTTTGTCGAGATCAACCAGCAACGCCTTCACGTGGCAATCCCCCAATCTCGCTTCCAGCATCTCTCGCGTCCGGGCCGGACGGCACGGCACCTTCAGGGCATCGGCGACCGCCTTGATACGCGAGGCCCAGATCAGATCCGCCGCGGCGTACAGGATCAACTCACTCCTCCTTCCCCGAGTGCCAGATCGCTCCCGCGTCAATCGGCGCCTTCTTCCCGTTCGGTTTGGTCATGTAGACTTTCAGGTCGTAGCCTCCGGAGTTCTCGAAAAACGATACCGTGATGGGGTGCAAGCCGGCCTCGAGAGCGATGTCGCCGCTGCGCTCGCGGAAACTGTGCGGCTCATCGTTGTTGACCACCAGCGTATCGCCGATCCAGAGGGCGCTCCCGTCGTCGGACGCGGCATGAAATCGGTACACGCCTGTGATGGGCACTCGAACGAATCCTCGATACCGATACGCGAAGTTCGACGGAACTCGGTTCCCCGAGATGTCAAAGGCGGCCACGACCGACAGCCCCGCGGGGGACGTCCGGGCGAGATCGTTCACGGACTTGAACTCGCCCTCGAAATACTCGCGGCGAAGACCGGGGCGCAGAGATTCTTCGGCGATCATGTCGGCCTTCCTCGGAACAACCTGCTCGAACGTCTCCGCCGCTACTGGACTGACTCGCTCACCATCACGGAACGCCGCGGCCTTGAGCGTGCCCGAAGTTCCGAGCATTACGCTGTTCCCGTGGGTCGAGTTCATGGTCGGCTCGGAACCATCGGTGGTGTAACGAATCTCCACATTGGTTTGTGGAGAAGTAATCGTCGTTTGGATGTTGTCGATAAACACGCGTGACGGCGCGGAAATCGTCGGCGCGATCCCCACATCCGCCTTGCCCGGAAGGTCCAGCACGATGACCGAGTTGATCAGATTCGGCGGATCGGGGGGACCGTAGATCACCAGGTCAACCCCGCTGCGGTGGACCGACGCTTTCCGGAGTCCGTCCTCACCGAGGATGTGCGCCGAACGAGGCTTGTTCAGCAGGCCGGGGACCACCAACCCGCGTTCTCCCGGCCAATCAAAGACATGGAGATACAGACGCGTATCCCCTCCCGGCATGGGTTTCTGCGTCGCCGTGCCCCATGGAAGGGACGGGAACGGGCTGGCGCTGGTGCCGTAAATCGACTCACCGTGCGTCCTCATCCAGCGACCCATCTCGGCGAGTCGTGCCAGGCTTTCCGGCGGGATCCGGCCGTCCGCCATTGGTCCGACATTCAAAAGGAAGTTCCCACCCTTGCCGGTGATGTCGGCCAGATTCCTGATCAGCGTTGCGGTACTCTTGTAGTTCTTGTCCGCGGCGTTGTAGCCCCAGTGCCCGTTCATGGTCATGCACGTTTCCCATGGGATATCCGCGATCACCCGGTCGGGAATCGTCTGCTCCGGTGTGCCGTAATCGCCCAGCATCCCGCTCTCGCGGTCCATGCCCCAGTCGCCACCGCCCCGTCCCACGCGTGAGTTGATGATGATGTTGGGCTGTAGCCCGCGTACATACGCGTACAGGTCACGCCCCCGCTCGTCCGACCAGTGGTGCTCCCACTGGCCATCGAACCAGAGCACGCCGATCTCTCCGTAGTTGGTCAGCAGTTCCTTGAGTTGCGCCTTCATATAGGCGACGTAGCGGTCGTAGTCGGCGTTCTCGGTGGGACGGTCCTTCTCCCAGTCACGCCGCGGGGTGTAATCCGGGTGATGCCAGTCCATGATGGAGTAGTACCAGCAGATCTTCAGGCCGTGCGACCGGCAGGCGTCGGCCAGTTCCTTCATGATGTCGCGTTTGAAGGGCGTGCTCATCACGTCCCACTCCGTCTCGGCGCTGTCAAACAGGCAGAAACCGTCGTGGTGCTTGGTCGTGATGACGATGTACTTCATCCCCGCGTCCGCCGCGGCCCTCGCGACAGCGTCGGCGTCAAAGTGAACGGGGTTGAACTTCTCACGCAGAGTCTCGTACTCCGCCAGTGGGATCTTCGCCGAAGAGCGGATCCACTCACCGTAGTCGGAGCGATCACCCCACACGCCCGCGGGGATCGCGTACAGACCCCAGTGGATAAACATGCCGAGCCGCGCATCCTGCCACCAATCCAGCCGGCTATCCGGGGAGGAAGACTGCCCCGCCGCGAACGTGGTGGACAAGCCAATCGGAAGAGCGCATGCCAGATGAAGTAAGCGTTTCATGGGAGTTCTCGGCGAAGCTGATCGGCGCATTCTGTGAGCAGCGTACGCGCTCCGAAGTGTCCGGCACGAAGATTACCCCGGAGTCGGGGTTCCGCAGACTCGGGCGATGCGCCACACCACGCCCGACCCGAACCATGCCAGAATTACCGCCGCGTACACATCGGTCACAAAGTGTGCCCCGGCGAGGAGGCGTACCGCTCCACATCCCGCGGCGATGACCAACGCCAGTACCCCGACCCCCCGGTGATACCTCCATAGGAGGAACGCGGCCCCGAAGGCCACCGCGGTGTGGCTGCTGGCGAATCCGATGCCCGGCCCTCCTCCGGTTTCGTCGATCCAATCGAAGACGTAACCGCCGCCGTTCTCGACACTCGGCCGATGCCGGAGAAAAATCCCTTTGCAGATTTCCGCGAGAACACCGGACAGCAATGCAGCGAGCGGGACCGACCACGCGAGCGCCCGTTGGGTCAGCGGTCTGCCTCTGGCCACGCACCCGCAACCCGCATCGCCCGACCTGGCCCAAAGCAGCCCCAGCCCGATCGCCACCCACATCGGCACGAATCCGGCGAGGCGGAATGCCTGCTCCCAATCCCGGTTCTCACTTCGGTCCCACTCGAGGTCCGCGATCATGACATACAGCCTCTGATCCAACAATGTGCAGATCAGGAAGCCCGATGCCACAACCAGACACACCCACATAGCGCGGTGGCGAAAGAGTCGGCGTTCATAAGGAGTGAGGTAATTCACGCGGGTCAAACTTAGGGCTACTCTCGAACCCTTCGACTGGTCCGGGAGCCCGGATCGAAGGGAATGCCTCCCCTCGGAAACCCGAGAAAGCCATACCCGCGGAAGGCGGGTCGATCGGACTTGCCTTCCGCGCGCAGCAGCCCGACCTGTTCGACACGCTGAAACACCGCCGCCCAGTCCTCCAACGTTGCTCCGAAGAGGATGGCAGGTCGCCCTCGGAGCTGGAGTGCTCGACGAAGGTCTGTCTCTTCCCAATAGTCATATTGCACGGGTCTGCCTCCGAGCATCAGACTGCTGGAGCAGTAGACCGTGGGCCTCCCGGGGAGGTAATACGCGAGTTGACTGGCACGGCCGTAATGCATGGCGAGGATGAATGGCTCGCGCCCTGTTTCGGCGCGTAGACTCTCGGCGAGCTCGTGGGTGTGTTGGGCGAGCACATCGGCCCCCATGAACCTGTGCAGGGGCACGAAACGGCCGATGCCGGGCAGTTTCGCAACTCGG
Organism: Phycisphaerales bacterium UBA2402; assembly: GCA_002343715.1. Taxonomy (GTDB): domain Bacteria; phylum Planctomycetota; class Phycisphaerae; order Phycisphaerales; family UBA1924; genus UBA2402. The sequence continues at coordinate 24,270 of DDSA01000081.1, forward strand.
TCAAGCCCCGCCAGCGACAGCGCGGTGATGACCCCCATGACGATCGAGGCTCGCCACCAGTGTTTCGTGAACCGGGTCGGGTTGTCCGCGACACGCCACGCCGCCAGCGGGAGCAGCGTCAAATAGCCCGCGAGCGGCCAGTTGCCTTCGGGCCGCGTGAACAGACTGACAATCAGGTACACAAGGAGCGTCGGTGCCGCTCCGGAGAGCAGATACACCTCGGCGGATCGGCGAGCTGCGCATGTTCGTCCACGCGTCGCCGCCCATCCCTGCGCGAGCGCGAGTGCCAGGACCGGCCCCCACAACGCGGCCTGCGCTCCGATGTATTCCGGCATCCATCGGAGACTCATCCACTCCTTCGGCGGTGTGCGGGGAACGTACACATCGCCTCCTTGCATGCCCAGATGCCCGAGCAGGTGCCTGAACGTCGGCCAGTCGTTCGCTGTGTTCCACGCCGCGATCGGAGAAACCGCCGCGGCGAAGAGCGCCGCAGACATCCACCACCACTTCGCGGAAGCCGGCCGACCACCCCGAGTCTTCCATGCGTACCACACGAGTCCCGGCAGCGCGAGCAACGCCGTGTACTTGAACAGGACGCCGATCCCCAGCGCCGCCCCGACCAGGATCAAATACGAGGGAGTACCTCGTCCGAGCGCCCGCCACCCTGCCCACATCGCCACCGCCCAGCAGGCGCTGTACGGCCCGTCGATCGTCATCATCAGTCCCGTTGCCTGCAGAATCGGCGGCAGAAGGCACGCCACGGCGGCCAGAAAACCGACCCGCCATCGACCCGATATGTCCGCCGCCAACCCGGCCACCGCCAGGCCCATGATGAAGGAGGCCAGAACCGCGGGTGCTCGAATGGCCCATTCTTCTTCGCCGAGAACACGGGTGACGCCGGCGATCACCCAGGCCACGCCGGGGCCTTTCGTGTAGTAACTCCATTCCAGACGGCGGCTCCACTCCCAGTAGTGGGCCTCGTCCTCGATGAGAGTGTACGGACACGCCCAGATGAGATAGGCGATCCTCAGCACGGCCGCCGTCATGAGCAACACCACAGCGCCACGACGCCAACGTCCATCTTCGCATGGGTCCGTCCGCCGGTCCCGGGGATGTACATCGGCACTCATAGGCTCGCGTCTAATGTCTCGAGAGTATTCGATAGTTCCAAAGAACGTAGACCGCGAGGGCGACCACGCCGCCCCAAAGAAGCACAAGCCCGGCGGGTCCGGACTGCACCGTTGCCTGCTGACCGCCGCTCACCGTGACCACGCACACCACCGCGGGCAGGAATGAAAACAGGTAGACCACCAGCGGAGTCCGCCGCGAGAGACGCAGCGCCATCACAGCCCCGGTCAGCATCATCAACACCGCCGATACGGGTATGGCGATTCGCTCATTTCTCTTTGCCAGCACCTGTCGATGCACCGTACGAACCGCAGTAGCCAAGTCTCGAACCGCCTCGGCGAGCCGTGCGTCGGGCTGGGTCAGCCCCGGATCTCTTCGCACCCTTTCAAGAAGCCGGGGCGCTGCCAGGCTCAGGAGTTCCGTCGAGGGATCTGCCGCGGGTGCCAATCCCGTAACGGCGTACGCCGGACGCCGAGTCGTGACCCGCCCTGCACTCGTTGAGTCGGTGACCGCGACATCTTCAAAGTCAACACGGAAGTTGTACCGGCGATTAAACCTCTCATCGCCCATCGACGGGATCAGCACTGCGCCAGTCGCTTCGAGTTCCGTCGGGGCGGGCTGCACAGAGCCTTCCGATGAACGACGGAAGAGCCATGCCAGCACTTTGCCGCTCGGCCCCGGCCGAAGGAGCCATCCTTTTCCAACGTTGTCCATCCCGGCTGTCTCAATGGCGATGCGCCGTCCTTCGGTGTCGCGAAGCTCGATCCGCCCGGACTCACCCGCCGTAGATAGAAGATGGTTCATCCCCAGGTGTTCGGCCGCGAGCATCGCCAGTTCCCTTCGGCGAATATCGACGCGTGTGATGCGTTCGGGCCGATCCACCAGCACGCGCAACTCTCCCCAGCGCATGAACTTCGGGCTTTCACGGAAGGCGTTGGGTACGGCCCAGGCAAGTTCGATACTCTCGTCCGATCGTCCCCGCCATTGCCCGCCGGCCACGCCGATGTAGTTCGCGAGCCTCATGACTACGCGTGACTGGGGCTGTGGTCTTCCGCCCTGTTCCGCCTCTCCTTCCCAGGGGAAGAGCCAGATCCATCCCGATTCGCTCGTCACCTCGGTTTGTGGAAGGCCCGCCTTGTCACGCTCGATGGCGATGAACTTCCGCAGGATGAGAAGGTCCGTCGCCCCGCTGCCCTCGCCCGGATCCACGAGCGATGCCGAATCCGCAAGGATCGACATACCGCCCGCCTCCACCGCTTTGCCGCGGTTGATCTCCTGCACGATCCACGCGGCGACATCACGAGTCACCATGTGCTCGAGTCTGCGCAGGAGCGAGGGATTGACCCATTCATTGAGGCATCCCAACACCACGCAAACCGCGATCCCCCCGCCCACCGCCGGCATCAGAACCGCCCGATGCGATATGCCCCCGGCGTGGGCCGCGACCGCTTCATGGTCCGTCGCGAAGCGGTGATAGACCAATGTCGCCGCGAACCCTCCCGCGAAGGGCAAGGCGTACGAGAGCATCGGCGGGATCGCGTAGAGCACGAACTTGAGCAGGTCCGCGGCCTGCAGAAGCCCGTCCGTCATCGGCTTCACCGATGCGGCAAACGCGATCACCGCCACCAGCACCGCCGCTGTGAGCGAGACGAGCCGGAGCAGTTCCGCGGTCAGGAACTTCCACAAGAGAATGGGTGAGCGTCGCCGCGTTTCCATGCGAGGATAAACCGATGGTATCGACGCCGATCCAACCGACCTCGCTCAACCACGCGTCCAGCGTGCCGCGATAGCCGCGCCGATCGTTGATTCTTCTCCCGGGGGCCAGGAGACCAATGCCCGCCCTGTCTTCAACCAACGATGGCACGCCGATGCGAGACGCGCTCCACAGTCATCATCCGCGCGGATCACGGCACCGGTGGGTACGCCCACTCCCGCAGCGTGCGGAATGACCACCGCGATCCCCAGCCTCGCCGCGTGCCGTACCAGCAACCTCGTGGCCAGCGTGATGCCGTTTGATGCGGGCGAGACAACCGCGAGATCCGCCGCGGGGAGCACACCCCACACCGGACATTCGAACGCCCGCACGCGTCGCACATACCCCTCTCGTGCGTGTCTCGCGACTCGGAACAATCCCTTTGCACCGGAGGGAAAGACTCCGACAACCGGTACACCTCCGACCGTCAGCATCCCGAGCATCTCTCCCACGGGGTGGGCTTCCACTTCAGATGGCGGATCACCCAGAGCCAGCACAACGAACTCCGACTCATCACAACCGAGCATCGCCCGTGCCTGCGAGCGGGTGATGGTCGCTCCGCCGAAATCTCTGATGCTGGGATACTCGGCGGTTTCCCCCGGTATCACCCGAGCAGAACAATCCATTCTCTCCACGTGTCGGATGGATGTCGCTTCCGCCAGTTCGGCCTCTTCCGGCCCGTAAACCTGGAGAGTGTCGTTCGCGTTCCAGGCGCGTGCAACCCGTGCGACCAGTCTGCCTAAACCCAGCGAACGCCCGAGCAATGTCCCCACGCTGCCGTGGCTGTGCAGGCCCATCGAATACGCACGACGCCGTGCCCGCTCGCCGCCGATGATCAACACGCGGTGTCTGAGTCCGGGCGCCGCGGCGATCGCGGCCGAACAGACCACCGCCTGCGCATCGCTCGCACCCCGCCCCGCGGGGTCCAGAACCGGTCGCACAAGGTGCAGGATCGTCACTGGTTTTTCTCGTAGGCCCTGCGTGCGGTCTCGTGGTCGAAGAAGAGTTCGGCCACGACCCGTCCGCACTCTTGCGCAAGGCGGTCTTGTGCCTTGGCGATGGCCGTGATCGACGCCTGATCCGTGGTGCCGTGCCGCTCAGGGAGCGTGACGCGGATCTGCTTGCCGGCCGGCTCTTCAGGCCACAGACGGCTCGGTGTGTTCACGCAGTCGATGACCTTGATGCGTAGATCCGCGAAGGGCGCGAATGTCACACCGTCCGGCGAAAACCCGAAGGCGTCCACCGCGATCCACACGACGACCTCGGCCTGCACACTCTTCCCGAGGCTGGAAATATCGGTCGGTTCGTCCGCGGGTTCTCCCGAGACTCTTGTGAGGGCGGCCTTCGCGTCCACCACGTTCTTGAGTTCTTTTTCCTTGAGAAGTATGTCCTGCGCCGTGGTTGCGATTGTCAACCGCATCGAACGCTTGTACAAACGGTTATTGCGATCATCGACGAAGAATACCGTGGGCCGCTCGGGTTCAAGTCTGTGCGCGGCTTTCGTCTTCGGAGGTCCGTGAAGCAGCACCACCGCGGGCGCCACGATGTTGCATCCGCACAGGGCAGCGGCCAGAATCGAGAGCAGGGCCAGGAGGGCGGTTTTGGTGAGCGCTGTAAGCATCAATACTCTGGGTAATACGGCTCCTGGTGATCATAAAAGAGCCAGGAAACTCGATCGATCAATCGGGCCGAGAGTGCCGTCGTCACCACCGAGGCGTTCATGTTTGACGGGTTGAACCCCTTCTTGCCGGGGAATCGCACGGACACTGTTTTCTCGAAGACGAACTGATCCGGCAGACCGGATTCCGCTTCAATCACCCCCACCGTCGCCGTGGCTACGCCGTCCCATTCGTGCGGGTTGCCCGGATCGTGAAGCCGGTACTCGATCACCTCGACGTGGATCAAACGATCCGCACCGCCCAGCGCCGCCGCCAGATCTCCGAAGGGTTTGCTGGGCCACGACGGGTTGTCGTACTGATACTTCAGCACCGTGCGAGCCGGAACGAAGCCGGATGCCCGCGGATTGTTCTGATACGCCGCCAGTCGCTCCGTGATCTTTCCGGTGAGTCGATCCATCAGCCCGGGATGATCCGCCTGCACCATGCGGTCGACCGACACCACCAGGGCGAACGACTTGCCGGCCAGGCCCGTGTACTCGGCCTTGACCTCGTGCGTGCTGTCCTTCCTGTACGACTCGGCGAAGAACCCGATCGCATGACACCCCGGCATGAACATGAAACCGGCCGAAGCCGCGAGAAAGACCGCCGCCGCCGCCGGCTTGGACCAGCGGTTGATACCGCATTTGCTCTCGATCATGGTGTGAGGATGCCTCATAGGAGTATCACCGCGAAGTCATGTCTGAAATTCATTCCACACAATCATCTTATAGACCCACGACGCCACGAGCACGCCCAGCCCAGGCCAGAGTATCCTCGCCCGGAGTGTCTTCGCCAGCAAACTCCCTACGCGGGACCCGAAAACGGCAACATGCACCGCGGACCAGAACCCCGCCGCGGTCAGGAGTGCCATCAGCGCTCCGGCGGGCTGTGCCCACAGCGCATGGCCCGGACGTCCCTGCGCCGCGTGGGCGAAGGCCGTGGTCATCCCGCACGTGGGGCACGGCTTGCCCAATGCGACCACCCAGCCGCACGGCGGAAGTCCGAGCCGACGATGTGTGCCGTGCCCGGCCGGGTCGGGTTTCAGTGCGGCGGCCAGAATCAGCACGGCAAGGCTGATCATCGCGACCAGCCCTGCGCCCGCCCTCGCAGCCCATCCGACGCTGTTGGCCACTGGTTGCGACGCCACAGCGCGATCTCAATCAAACTTGAAAACGCCCTTGCGGAACCCGTATAGGTACGCCACGACCGTTGTGAACAAGAAGAACAGAATCCTGCCGAGCCAAATCATGCCTTCCTGGTGCGGGAACGGAGCGAGGTTCGGGAACGTCACAGCCCACGGGTACAAGAACACGATCTCAACGTCGAAGACAAGGAAGACCATCGCGATCAGATAAAACCGGACATTGAACCGCTTACGGGCCGTCCCGACAGGATTCATGCCCGACTCGTACGTCTGCCCCTTCTTGTCGCCCGCTCGCCGCGGCCCGAGCAACTGGCTCGCCGTCACGTTGATGATGCCGAACGTGATCGCCATCAGAAGGATCAGCGAGATCGGCAGATAGGAGTTCAGTTCCGTGCTGGCCACAACAAGGTTCATCGGGCCCGATGGTAGGCCCCGACAGCCCCCCGCTGCCGCGATTGAACCGAAGACGATCCCTAACGAGCGCGGTGCTCCGCCGCATCGGCAACGTTGTGCAGGAGCATCGACACGGTGACCGGGCCTACCCCCCCCGGCACCGGGCTGATCCACCCCGCGACCCGCGAAACGGTGTCAAAGGACACATCGCCAACGGTGCGTGTCCGCCCGTCCGAACCGGTGACCCGGTTGACCCCAACATCAATGACCACGGCGCCGGGCTTCACCATGTCGGGGGTGATCAGTCCCGGCACGCCCGCGGCTGCGATCAGAATATCGGCGCTCCGGGCCAGGTCAGGCAGCCCCGGCGTCCACTTGTTGCACGATACCACCGTGGCCTCTTGCCGCATCAGGATCACGGCGATGGGCTTTCCCACCACGTCCCCCGCCCCAACGACAACTACGAGTTGACCCCGCAGAAACGGGTGAATGAGCGGCACCCCGAGCCGATCGCTCTTCTCCGTCCATACCGATTCGATCATTCGAAGCACCGCCAACGCGGTGCAGGGGGCGAGGCTTGATCGGCCGTACACGATGTTACCGATGTTGGCGGGGTTCACACCCTCTACGTCCTTCTCGGGTGCGATGAGCCGCTGCACGCGGTACGGATCCACCCCCCGGGGCAACGGCAAGTGCAGCATGATCGCGCTCACGTCCGGATCACTCGACAGCAGCAGCACACGCCCGGCGATCTCGTCGTAGGCGGTGGCCTCGGAATCGGGCGTGATCCTGTGCAGGCGGTACTCGATACCGAGTTGCGCACAGGTCCGGGCCTGGTTCTCGGCATAGACCCGCGCGGAGTTATCCCCCGCTTCCACGAGCACCGCGTCGAGTCGGACCCCGATGCCCCGCTCGCGCAGCGCCGCCACGCGCGACCGGATCCGATCCCTGAAACTCGCGGCCAATGCCGTGCCGTCGATGATGCGCGCGATGCTCATGCGTTGGTTGTCCGGCGATCGCCGCTCATCGCAGTTCCTTCAGGAATGCCGCGAACCTGTCCATGCCCTTGTGGATCTGCTCCTCCGAGCATGCGAACGAGATGCGGACATGGTTGCCCCCGCAGCCGCCGAAATCCTCACCCGGTACAAAGGCGACCAGCGACTCAGCAAGGAGCGCCTCGCACAGGTCCATCGCGGAGTTGATCGCCCTGCCTCCCTTGCTGGTGGAACCGAAATAGGACGAGACATCCGGGAACGCATAGAACGCCCCCGTCGCGCGGGCGCACGACACCCCAGGAATCCCGGCCAGACGATCATTCATGACTCCCGCCCGGGCAGCGAATGCCACGCGCATCCGCTCGACATCCTCCGAGCATGCCGTCAGAGCCGTGCGGATGGCGGGGTAGACGAAACTCGTGATGTTTGTCGACATCTGCCCCTGGAGCGTCGTCATCGCCCCGGCGAAGCGACGCCCGAACTCGCCCGGCATGCCGGTGTATCCCACCCGCCATCCCGTCATCCCGTAGGCCTTGCTCAGCCCGTTGAGCGTGATCGTTCGTTCGGCTATTTCCGGAGTTGCACCGATGGAATAGTGCGGCACGCCGCCGTACACGATCTTCTCATAGAGTTCATCGGACAGAATGACCAGACCGGGAGCGATCGTTGCCGCCGCCTCGGCGCACACTTTCGCGATGGCCTTGAGTTCATCGGGGGTGTACATCGTGCCGCAGGGGTTGCTCGGCGAGTTCAGAACCACCATACGCGTTCGGGGCGTGATGGCGGCCCGGATCTGCTCCGCGGTGGCTTTGAAGCCCGATGTGACCGTTGTGGGCACCTCCACGATCCGTCCGCCCGCGAGTTCGACCAGCGGCGCGTAACTCACCCACGCCGGCACAGGGAGAACGCACTCCTGCTTCGGTTCTCCCGGAGGTGGGAAATCAAAAAGGACGTGGCAGAGAACATACAGCGAATGCTTGCCCCCGCTCCCGATGGTGATATGGTCCGGGGTCAGACCCCGAATACCGTTCTCACGCTCGAACTTCTCCGAGATGACCCGGCGAGTCTCGGGATCGCCCATGGTCGGCATGTACTTCGTCTGCCCGGCGTTGAGCGCCGCAATCGCGGCGTCCTTGATCACCCGGGGGGTGTCGAAATCAGGTTCGCCCGCGGCGAAACTCAGGACATCAAGTCCCTGGGCCTTCATCGTCTTCGCCCTGTTCATGAAGGCGATCGTGACGGAGGGCTTCAGATTGATGACGCGTGGGGCCAGCGGGATATTCACCATACCAAAAAACAGTAGGTGAACCCCGCACCGTTCGCGGTGCGGCCGCGGCGGTACGCCAAATGCGTTTGACTACAACTCCATGGATCGTACCTTGGGATATTCGAGATCACTTCGAGAACACGGGCACGATGGAGCGGTCACGCGACCGATCCATCGTGCCCGATCGGCTTGATCGATTCGCTGGAGTATTACATGGACGCCGCGCCGGGATCCGACGATGCGACCGCGCTCGTGCTCGCCGCGGACTTCTCTGACTTTGACGACCGCCGGATGTCCATCGCGTGGGCGCGGCTGTATTGCTGAATATCTTTGAACTTTCCGCCTTTGTCACGAACGGCGTAGAGTTTTTTTCCCTTGCTGCTGTACAACACGGTACGGCGTGCCTTTTTCTTGGCGGTCTTCTTCGCGCCCTTCTTGGCGGGCTTCTTCGTGCCGGCCTTCTTCACGGGGGACTTCTTTTTCGAGGCTTTCTTCTTTGCCTTTTTCTTGGCCATGTGTTTCTCCTGAGCGTGGCTCGTTCCGGTGCGGCCACGCGCCGCCCCGAAGACCCACAGATTACAACGCTTCCCGATGCGGAGCAAGTCCATTCACCCGGAATCATGACCGAGGGGAACGCAGATGGAGCAACCATCGGGCTGGTTTCAAAGGGACGCAGCGGCGGCGCCCGATCTGAACTCGATGCTTCGCTCTCCCTCAGCCGAAGGGCAACGGTGACAGTTCAAGCGTCGGATTCCGCTGTGTAAAGTGACGCAGCGCCCAGTCATCGGCGAAGAGCACCACCGGCTGATCGTCCCGATCCGTCGCGTGCGCCGCATCCGCCGGGAGATCCGGGAGGTAGCCCTCCTCGGCGTTGGGTTTTCTCCACCACCGCGCGAGCGACCATCGCGCGGGTTCCAGCCGGGATTCGGCCCCGTACTCACTCTTCATGCGGTACTGAACCACCTCGAACTGGAGTGGACCCACCGCCGCGAGCATCGGTGTTTTCACCTGGCCCGTCCCGACGTTCAGGACCTGGACCACCCCTTCCTGAAGCAACTGCTCCATGCCGAGCCGGAACTTTTTCGAGTTGCCGGGTTGGGGGTTGTGCAGGTAGGCGAAGACCTCCGGGGCGAACCGCGGGATCTCATTGAACACAATGGTGCGGTCCTCGGTGAGTGTGTCCCCGATCCGCAGCACGTCGTGCCCCACGATGCCCACCACGTCCCCCGCACGCCCCTCCTCCACCGTTTCGCGATCTCGCCCGAAGAGTTTCTGCGCGTTGGAGAGACGGATTCGCTTCTCGCTCTGGGCGTGGATCACCGTCATCTCGCGGGTGAAGGTGCCCGATACCACCCGGACAAAGGCGATCCGGTCGCGGTGCTTGGGATCCATGTTTGCCTGGATCTTGAAGACAAAGCCGCTGAAAGTCGGATCATCGGGCTGGATCATCCGCTCGCCCGCCCGACGCGGCCCCGGCCCCGCGGAGTGCTCGAGGAAGCCGTCGAGCAGCAGTCGCACGCCGAAGTTGTTCATCGCGCTGCCGAAGTAGACGGGGCTGATCATCCCAGCCAGCACGCGCTCGGAATCGAAGGTCTCGCCCGCGCCGTGGAGCATCTCGACTTCATCGCGTGCCTGAACATAGACCTCCAGATCGAGTTTCTCCCGCACCGCGGGGTCCTCCAGCCCCATGACCTCCACCGGAGCGACGTACGCCCCCCCCACCGTCCGCTCGAAGAGATGCACCCGCCGAGTCAACCTGTCGTACACACCGCGGAACGTCGGCCCCGATCCGAGCGGCCAGTTCACGGGAAAGGCCCCGATCCCCAGCACACGCTCCAGTTCATCGAGCAGTTCCAGCGGCTCGCGTGTGGGCCGATCGCACTTGTTCATGAAGGTGAAGATCGGCACGCCCCGTCGGCGGCAGACCTCGAAGAGTTTCAGAGTTTGTGGTTCAATGCCCTTGCCGGCATCGATGACCATCACCGCCGCGTCCACCGCCGTCAAGACCCGGTAGGTGTCCTCCGAAAAGTCCTTGTGACCCGGCGTATCGAGCAGGTTGATTCTGTACCCGCCGTAATCAAACTGGAGAACCGTCGAGCTGACGGAGATGCCGCGCTGCCGCTCGAGTTCCATCCAGTCGCTCGTCGTGGCGCGCTGGTTTTTGCGCGCCGTCACCGACCCGGCCAGCGCCACAGCGCCGCCGTACAACAGCAACTTTTCCGTGAGAGTGGTCTTGCCGGCATCGGGGTGAGAGATGATGGCGAACGTGCGTCGCGGCAGTACGGGGGTGGTCATATCGGTGGGGCGCGCCGGGTGACTGAGAAGAAAGTGGAGCGGAAGGGACTCGAACCCTCAACCCCTACCTTGCAAAGGTAGTGCTCTACCAATTGAGCTACCGCCCCGGATGCACGATCGTAGGTGTCGCGAAGCGTCGTGTCGTGCGGCGATCCGTGACATCTCTCCCTACTATCCACCATGGACCACCCACACGACACTCACAACGATGAAGACAGCTGCTGCGGACAAGACTCGTGCTGCAAAGGCGAGGGCAAGCGCGCCCATGGTTCGGGGTGTTGCGGGGGTGCTGCGCCGGCTCCGCTGACACCGATGTCGGTCGCGGAACTCGAACAACTCGCCAGTGATCAACTGATCAACCGGTACCGACGAGGCATCGAGAACTTCGACCGCCGCGTCTTCGACCTCGCGGAACGGCAGATCGATCAGGCGTTTCTGCCCGAGGCCGGCGTGGGCCAATGGCCGGTGCGAGTGCTGATCGGCCACTGCGCCGATGCGGACCTTGCCAGCGTCCACCGGATGAGGCGCGCGGTCGCCGAGGACAATCCGGTTCTGAGTACCTGGGACGAGAACGCCTTTGTGGATTCCAATCTGTACGGGAATAGGCACGAGACTTACGCCGACACCCCCGAGGCGGACCACGCCCGCGTCATGAGCGCCCTCGGTGGTCACATGGCCGCCATCCACACCCTCCGCCAGTGGGTTGGGCAGTGGCTCCACTCACTCTCCGAAGATCAACTCAAGCGACAAGCACTTCACCCCGAACGCGGCCCGCAATCGGTTCGCCATATGGTGGCCTCCTACACCTGGCACCTGGAACACCACGCCCGCTTTCTCACACTCAAAATCGATCGGATGCTCGGCCCGGCCCACACCGGCCAACCATCGGCTAGCGCCTGCGGCTGTCACTGAGCCGAAGCCGTCATCGAGTAGCACGTTCAATCGTCTCCCGCAACCGCTACAACCGCGGCCCAGATTCGGACGGCATCACCTCCCGCCCCCCAACCAGCCCGAAGCGCCCGACAAGCCTCTGTCCGTGTCGCTCCGGTTGTTTTCACGTCATCGATCACGATGATCTGAAGACCGTCCACCGCCCCGGCCTGCCGCTTCGACCTCATCGTCCCGCGAACATTGTGGAGTCTCTGGCTGGGCATGACGGAGACTTGACTCGGCCCCCCGCGGCGGCGAAGCAGCGGTCTGATCCCAACCCCTGAGGCATCTCGCACACCGCGGCATAGCGCCAGCGTGTGGTCAATTCCCCTCCAGAGGCGTCTCCAGAACGGGGTGGGAACCGGGACGAGCACCGCTCGCTCTGGATCAATCCGTTCTCTCTGCAAGTACGGTTTGAATTGCTCACCCAGCACCCGCCCAACGTCGTAGCCCAGCCTGCGCCAGCGTGAGAACTTCGTCTCCAGGATCACCTCCCGCAGCAGGCCGTTGTATTCCCCCAGCCGAATCAACCGATGCCACGAAAGCCTTCGTCCGCGGCAGGAAGGACACCCCGCATCATCCACAGGGACACCGTCCCCGAGTTCATCCGGGTCCAGTGCTTCGTGCGAACCGCAAGAAACGCCGCACCGGGGGCAGTAGGCCCCCGCGCCGTCTGGAACCCAACCGTCCTCGCGAGCACGCTCGGCGAAAGGCGCTCGTGTCTGACCCAGCCAGACCGTCTCGATATCCTTCAACGCCTCTTGGTATTTCGGGAACCGGGGCGGATCGATTCTCGCGGGCCGAACCGGTGTGACATCGACAGATTCCATCCCGGGCGAATGAGCGAGGTGGGCTTCGACTCGACCCGCCGAAGTGCGATGGACATCGGGCACGCCCGGCATCGGCCGGGGCGGCCAGGCGAAGCGTTCCCCGCCTTGCGGTAGCGATCCGGGATCGGTTTCGGCCGGCTTCATGATCGCATTCTACCTGCGCCGAACAGCGCCGCCGCGGACTCTATTCTTGATTTCATGCAACATCCAACCGCGCGATTGAAACGAAGGTCATGAGGGCGCGTATCAAGCAACACTCCGGAGGCAAGCATGCCGAATCTCAGAAACAGCGTTGGTGTGGTGATCGGCCTGAACGCGGCTCTTACCGCGAGTTCGGCGTCGGCTCAATCCTGCGGCTACCTGGGTTGGGTCCTTGTGAATCCGAACCAACTCGTCGAGCGGTACGCCTTTCAGATGGTGTATGAGATCGCCAACGAACGGATCCTGATCTTCGGTGGTGCCCGAGGAATCTGGCCCAACGTCGGGCTGTACAACGACACACTCCGGCTGGACGGCAACACGTGGGTCGAGGTCCAGAGTACGCTCCTGCCCGTGGGCCGCGTTGAGCCGTCGTTCTGCTACGACAGTCTTCGCAACGTCTCTGTGATGACAGGAGGAGCGAACACGGAAAACTCGGCCAACCACCACGTCGGCGGCACCTTCGAGATCGGGCCGAGCGGCTGGATACTCCGCACCATGGGCGGCGTCAATGCGCGGCACGCCCACAACATGGCCTTTGACTCGAACCGCGGCCGTATCGTGCTCTTCGGCGGAAAGCACATCGACCCCGGCACCTGGGAATGGGACGGCGTGATCTGGCGCGATGTCACACCCGCGACGCCGTCGCCGCCGTCACGGAACAATCTCGGATTTGCATTCGACGAATCCCGAGGCAAGGTCGTCATGTACGGCGGCGGAAACGCCACCTTCGCCCCGATCGGAGATACATGGGAATGGGACGGGACCAACTGGCAGCAGATCCTCGTAACAGGCCCGACCGCCCGCCTGGGTCAGGGCATGGTCTACGACAGCTACAGACGCCGCATCGTCCTGCACGCGGGGCAGGACCACGTGGTAGGGAGACGCAACGACACCTGGGAGTTCGATGGAACCACCTGGACTCAGCGCGTCATTCCCGGCCCCCTGCCGCCACCCCGACAAGCATTCGGCTTTGCCTACGACAGGCACCGTAACAGGTTCATCGTCGCGGGAGGATTGGTGCTCTCCGGCGGGTTGGCGGACACGTGGGAACTGCGGGGTGATCCGTACGTTCAGAGACCTCCATCCGATACCACGGTGAGCGCGGGTGAGACCGCGGCCTTCGATGTGGGGATTTTGAACAGTGCCCCGTTTGCCATCCGCTGGCACAAGGACGGAAGCCCGCTCTCTGATAATGGCAGAATCTTCGGATCTGCCTCGGTGATGCTCACGATCCTCGACGCCGGGCCATTCGACGCAGGAGAGTACAGCGCGACGCTCACCACGGCGTGCGGCTCATTCTCAACGGCCGGAGCCATGCTGACCGTGCGCTGCCCGGCGGACTTCAACGAGGATGGAGGGATCGACGGCGGCGATGTGGATGCCTTCTTCGCCCAGTGGGAAAACGGAAACGCGGATTTCAACCAGGACGGTGGCGTGGACGGGGGCGACGTCGTTGATTTCTTTGATCGCTGGGAATCAGGCTGTTAGGGTCGCGTATGCTTCAATCGGTACCGCTCGATCGTCGGGCGGTGAGCATTGTGCCCCCGATCGGAGCAACCCCATGCCTGCTCAAGGACTTGTCCCTCACCTCGTCATCGACGGCGCCTCCAAAGCGATCGACTTTTACAAATCCGCCCTCGGCGCTGTGGAAGTCATGCGCATGCCCGCCGAAGACGGCAAAAGACTGATGCACGCCGAGATGACCATCGGCGGCTCGTCGTTCTATCTCTGCGATGAGTTCCCCGAATGGTGCGGCGGCAAACTCAAGAACCCCAACGCGCTCGGTGACTCGCCGGTCGTCATTCATCAATACGTACCCGATTGCGATGCCGCCATCGCCCGTGCGCAGAAGGCCGGCGCCACCGTGACCATGCCGGCGCAGGACATGTTCTGGGGGGACCGTTACGGCGCGGTCAAGGACCCCTTCGGGCACGGCTGGTCGTTCGCCACGCCCCTGAAGAAGTGATCATGCCGGGCCTCATCCAACGCTCCGGCTGCAACTCTGTCGCATTGGAGACAACGCTGCTCCTTCATGGTGTGCCGTCAAGCGAAGGCCCATCGCTCGCGAAGGAGTTGGCGAACATCTGCCGCGAACACGGGGCCGAACCATGCTTCATCGGCGTTGTCAACGGCAGGCCCGTGATCGGTCTCGATGATGCGGAACTCACCTCGCTCTTCGCCGCCAACCACGTCGACAAGGCAAACACGGCCAATCTTGGCGTTCTGATACACCGGGGAAAGCACGCCGCAACCACGGTCAGTACCACGATGGAACTGGCCGCGGCGGGCGCGGTTCGTTTCTTCGCCACCGGCGGGCTTGGTGGTGTCCATGCAAACTACGGGGCGGAGTGGGACGTGAGCGCCGACCTTGCGGCGTTCACGCGCTTCCCGGTCGCGGTCATCGCCAGCGGGGTCAAGAGCATCCTCGACGTTCAGGCAACGCGCGAGGCGCTCGAAACATTCGGCATCCCCGTGGTCGGCTTTCGCACGGAGCGATTCCCCGCTTTTTATCTCCGGGATGGGGGCGCGGATGTCGATGCTCGTTTCGACTCGGTTCAGGATCTGGCCACATTCGTCATCGGCGAACTCGCCCGCACTCGGCGTGGGATCGTGATCGCAAACCCCATCCCGGAATCCGATGAAATCCCGAGGGACGAGTGGGACCGTTGGCTGACCGCTTCGAAGCGCGAAGCGGAAGCAGCGGGTGTCCGAGGCCGAGCCGTGACCCCGTTCCTGCTCGGCCGTTTGCACGCTCTCTCCGAGGGCCGCACCCTGCGGGCCAATCTCGCACTGATCCGCTCGAACACGGCGCTCGCCGCGCAACTCGCTTCCCAACTATCTCCGCACGCCGGCCCGCCCGGCACACGCTGAATCCCGTTCGTTGAAGCCGCACTCCCTACACTCCGCGCATGCCAACACCTGAAGAAGTCCTTGCCACACTGGGTCACTCGCTCCCTCAGGCCCCCAAGCCTGTCGCCGCCTATATCCCCAGCAGGCAAGCCGGAAATCTGCTCTACATCTCGGGGCAGATTCCCGTCCGGGATGGGCAGCTGATCCACAAAGGCTCGGTGCCAAGCCAAGTCTCGATCGAACTTGCCCAGCAATGCGCCCTGCAATGCACGCTCAACGGCCTCGCCGTGGCGAAGGCCGCGCTGGGGGAACTCACGCGAGTCAGGAACGTCATCCGGGTGGGCGCGTTCGTGTGCAGCGAGCCGGGTTTCACCGAACAGCCCAAGGTCGCCAACGCGTGCAGCGAACTGCTGGTCAAAGTCTTCGGTGAATCCGGCAAGCACGCGCGGGCCGCCGTCGGTTCAATAGCACTTCCTCTGGGCGCGCCGGTCGAGATCGAGTTCCTCTTCGAGGTCGAGTAGTCAGCGCATCCGACGAATCTCCGAGGCCAGCGCTCGAAGCGCCGCCCCCCTGTGGCTCAAGCGGTTCTTCTCCTCTGTCGGCAGTTCCGCGCTGGTTGTGTTGTATCCCGGCGCAACAAGAAAGATCGGGTCGTAGCCGAAACCCGCCGCTCCCCTCGGCACTCCCGGCGGTACGCCGATGCGTCCATCGAACGTGCCCCGCGCCCGGGCCTGCACGCGACCCGGCTCTGCCAAGCACACCTCACAGACGAACCTCGCCGATCGAGCAGCGGGAGGAACACCGCTCAACTCTCGGAGCACGCGGGCGTTGTTGAGCCGGTCGCGTTCCTCCCGGGGCAATCCCTCCTCGCGTCCGTCGCTGCAATAGTGAGAGGAGATCACGCCGGGACGCCCGCCGAGTGCATCGATTTCCAGCCCGGAGTCATCGGCGAGGCACAGCCCGCCGGTCTGTCGCGCGTACTCGAGCGCCTTGATCCTCGCGTTGGCCTCGAACGTCGCGCCGATTTCCGCCGGCTCCGCGAACGGCCCCCCCGCATCCGCCAGTCCGATGATCCGCGCCGCGATGCCGAGATCGCCGAGAATGGCGCGGACTTCCGAGACTTTGTGCGGATTGCCTGTCGCGATGATGATGGTGTCCATCGGGCGATTGTTGAACACCCGCGGACGCGGTGAAGCCGACGCCGAGGGCCGGGCTGTTCGCCGCAAAAGAAGCGACCCCGTACGCTTGGTTGTGACCGAAACACGCAAGAACACAGCCCACGCCGCCGCAGATGCGCTCGCACGCATCGCCCGCCCCTCCCCCGCCCTGATCGGATTCGATGGTTTCATTGACTCGATCATCCACCTCGTCGACACGCGCCACGACATGACGCCGGATGGTTACACGCGACTCGCCACCATCCCCGCGTTCGCCGCCCGCTGCGCCGCTGCATCGGGCCGGAGCACGAACATCGAACAAGTCCTGATCGAGAATCGATTCGGCGGCAACGGCCCGCTCCTGGCGAGTTCACTTTCCCGATTGGGCTGCCCGGTCACCTACATCGGCGCGGTCGGTGACGGTGCCGGCGGTGTACACCCTGTCTTCCGCCCTTTCGCCGAACGCTGTCATCGTGTGATCCCTACCGGTCCACCCTCGTACACGCATTGCCTGGAGTTCGAGGACGGCAAACTCATGCTCAACAACACGCGAGACGTGCAGCGGGTCACGTGGGAGCATGTTCTTGCCACAACGGGCGATGAACTTCTTCACCGGCTTGTCGATGAGTCACCGCTGCTGGGCATCGTCAACTGGTCGCTGCTGGGTGGAGTTCCGGGTATCTGGCGCGGCTTCCTGCGCGACATCCTGCCAAGTGTTTCGCCATCACCCAGGCGGCTGTTCATCGATCTTTCCGACCCCGCCAAGCGAACCGATGCCGACATCGCCGACGCCCTTCATCTGCTGCGGGAACTCGAAGATGCCCCGGGCCTCTCCGTCACCCTGGGCCTCAATCTCGCCGAGAGTCAGCGCATCGCGCAGGTCCTGAACGCACGGGCATTCGACGATCAATCCATGGCCACGCAGTCCGGAGCGGTCACCCACGCGGCACGAGCCATCCGCGAGGCGTCGAACCTCTCGTGCGTCGTGATCCATCCCCGGGAAGGAGCCGCCGCGGCGGACGACACCGGAAACGCAGCCTGGTTCGACGGCCCTTTCACACCCACCCCCCGCCTGTCAACGGGCGCGGGCGACCATTTCAATGGTGGTTTCGCGTTCGCGCAGACCCACGGGCTTGCGCTCGATCAGTGCCTGGCCGTCGGGTGCGCTGTCAGCGGCGCGTATGTTCGCGATGCCGTAAGCCCGACCCGAGAGCGCATCGAGTCGTTCCTCCACGATCTGCCCGGTGCGGGGGAGTGATGCCGCACATCGTGCGATGGGAGTCTCGAAGCGCTGCGCCTAAACTCGTTTCCTTATGTCGCACGCGCTGCTGACGTCGCTCGGTCTCGACCGCCATCCAAGGGTCACGCTCACCGTTGCCGCCGATTCGGTATCGGATGATCGTGCTGTGATCGTCCGCTCGCCGGCCACAGACAAGCCCATCGCCGCCGTCCGTCTCGATGATGCCGCCTCGTACGACCGTGCTGTTGAGGCAGCCCGAGCCGCGTTCGTGAAGTGGCGCGATGTTCCCGCCCCCGTCCGCGGCCAGGTTGTCCGGGCCATCGGTGACGAGTTCCGAAAACACAAATCCGCGCTCGGGGACCTGGTCTCGCTCGAAGTGGGCAAGATCCGCCAGGAGGGATGGGGCGAAGTTCAGGAGACCATCGACATCGCCGACTTCGCCGTCGGTCTGTCCCGCCAGTTGTACGGGCTGACCATGCCCAGCGAGCGGCCCAATCATCGGATGTTCGAGCAGTGGCTGCCTCTTGGCCCGATCGGGGTCATCTCGGCCTTCAACTTCCCCAACGCGGTCTGGGCATGGAACGCCATGCTCGCCGCGGTCTGCGGGGATACGACGGTCTGGAAGCCCAGCCTGCTCGCGCCGCTCACCGCGATCGCAAGCAACGCCATCGCCGATCGCATCGCCACCGAGATGGGCCACCCGGGCGTCTTCGGGCTTGTGATCGGCACCGACACCGAGGTGGGCGAGCGGATGATCGCGGATCGTCGATTGCCGCTCATCTCCGCCACCGGCTCTTCCCGCATGGGCAGGCACGTGGGCAGGGTCGTGGCCGAGCGATTCGGGCGCTCGCTGCTCGAGCTCGGAGGCAACAACGCCGTCATCATCGACCGATCCGCCGACCTCGCGCTCACGATCCCCGCCGTGGTCTTCGCCGCGGTCGGGACCGCCGGTCAGCGATGCACCACCACGCGCCGGCTGATCGTGCATGAATCCATCGTGAACGACGTGGTGTCGCGCCTCGCACGGGCGTACGAAACGATCCGGATCGGCGACCCGCTCGCCGAGGGGACGCTCGTGGGCCCGCTCATCAACCGCCGGGCTGTGGACGGGTTCCTGCACGCGATCCGGGCCGCCAAGGAACAGGGCGGCACGCTGGTCTGCGGCGGCGTCGAACACCAGACGCCGGGCCTCACCGGCCACTACGTCAAACCCGCCATCGTTCGTGCGCCCGCATCGAATCAGCTGCCCATCTCGCGCGAAGAGACCTTCGCCCCTATTCTGTACGTCTTCACCTTCAAGGACGTGGCGCAGGCCATCGAGATGAACAACGGCGTTGACCAGGGCCTCTCATCGGCCATCTTCACCGACAGCGTGCGCAGCGCCGAGCGGTTCCTCTCACCAGCCGGGTCCGACTGCGGCATCGCCAACGTGAACATCGGCACCAGCGGGGCGGAGATCGGCGGGGCCTTCGGCGGGGAAAAAGAGACCGGGGGCGGACGGGAGTCCGGAAGCGACTCGTGGAAGACGTACATGCGCCGCCAGACGTGTACCATCAACTACGGCACCGAACTGAAACTGGCACAAGGGATCCGCTTTGAGTGAGCAACGCACGAACGCGACGATCGAGAACGACCCCATCGCCCTCGCTGCCATCGAGCCGATCAAGAGCGGCATGATGGTGGGGCTGGGTACGGGCCTCATGGCCGACCGGGCCACGAGGCTCCTGGCCCAGATCGTCAAGCGCGACAAGCTCGACATCCGCTGTGTCGCCACCAGCCTCGCCACGCACCGCCTGGGCTCCGAACTCGGACTGCGGCTTGTGCCCTTTGCCGATGTGGACCGGGTCGATTACCTCTTCGACGGCGCGAGCGAGGTGGATCATCAACTTCGCATGCTCAAAGGTCACCACGGCGCCATTACCCGGCAACGCCTGATAGCCGACGTCTCCGAGCGGTGCGTGTATCTCACCACGGAGGACCGGGTCAGCGAGCGGCTCGGCTCGCGGGCCTTGCTCACCGTGGTCGTCATCCCCTTCGGCAGCGCCAGCGTCCGTTCGCACCTGAGGAACCTGGGGCTGTCGGGGGTGCTTCGGCGGGACTTCGACGGCAAGGTCTTCGAGACCGAGGGGGGCGGCGTCGTGTTCGACATGACCTTCCCCGACCGCGACCCCAAGGAACTCGCCGACGAACTCGACCACGTCACCGGCGTCGTTGATCACGGCATCTTCCTGAACGAGGCCGATGAGGTTCTGGTCGAATGCAAAGGCGGGGAGGTCCGTCGCATCATCGCCCTCGAATCCTGACCCGCACGCCGGTTCACGCGCTGACGTGCGGATGATCCCGGATGTGCCAGCGCAGCCTGCGTTTCGCCCAGACACCGCCGATGCTCAGACCGATCCGGGCCGTGTTGTCGAGCGGCGGCACGACCCACCCATCGGGCGGCCCTTCGATCCATACAACTTCACCCAGCGTGAGATCAAGGCCGTTCTCCTCTCGCCCGATACTCAAGGCCCGGCAGAGTTTGCCGGGCCCGCTGCACAAGTCGGCCTCCGCGGGGTTGGGCCGACTCCGCGTCGCACGCGCGGTACGCATGGTTTCGATCCCGTGGAGTGGTTCCAACGCCCGCAGGAGGACGGCCGACGGATCGTTCACCTCGCCGCACACCACGTTCATGCAGAAGTGCATCCCGTAGGTGAAGTAGACGTAGGCCGTGCCCGCCCGCGCGTACATCGCCTCGTTCCGTGCGGTGCGACGGCCGCCAAAGGCGTGGCTCGCACGATCCCGCACGCCGGTGTACGCCTCGGTCTCGACGATGAGTCCCCGCAGCACTTCTCCGCCCGGCAGGCGTCTTGCCATCCGGCAACCGATCAGCCGCACCGCCAGCGTCGGCGCATCCACGCGGAAAAACTCGCGGGGCAACGGATGATCAGGCATAGGCGTGCAGGCCCGGCAGGAGCAGGTTCACGCCGAAATATGTCCACAGCATCACGAAAAAGCCCACGATACTCAGCCAGGCCGTGGTGATCCCTTTTTTCGCCGGGTTCGCCACACGGACATGGACCACGATCAAGTAGACGATCCACGTAATGAGCGCCCAAGTTTCCTTCGGATCAAAGGCCCACCACCGACCCCAAGAATGGTCCGCCCACCAGCCCCCGAGCAAAATTCCCACTCCGAGCGTCCAGAAGGCCAGTTGAAGCACCGTGAGTTGAGCGGTATCAAGATCGGCCAGGAGTTTCGCACGGGGTGTATCTTCAGCTCCGCCGAGCGCCACGGCCACACCACTTACTCCGCCGGGGGTTCCATCGGCTGCAGTTCTCATCGCGCCCGAACCGAAGTAGTGGGCTCCGAGGTAGAACAGGCTGATGATGAATCCCAGCGCGATCAGGCCGTACGACACCAGCACCGTCGTGACATGATACTTGAGCAGCACGCTCGTGTTGAGAATCGCCGCCTCTCGCTCGATGAAGACGCCGGGGATCCCGGTCTGAGTCGCCGTCACCAGAACGAGGAATCCTACCGCCGCCGCCGCCGCGCCGAAGAGCCATTGGCGCTTCATCAGCATCACCACGGTGCCGACGACGACCGCGAAGAGCGACAGGCCGGTCATCGACTCGAACTGGTTTTGAATCGCGAAGCGCTCCGCGATGATGCACCGCGACACAAATCCGAACCCGTGCAGAAGCAGGGCGACCCCGAGGAAGACCGCCCCCGTTACCGCCAACCACCTTCGCCCCGTACCAAAGGCGAGAAGGAGGGACACCAGAGAGAGAAAATACGCCCAGAAACCCCACTCGAAGGCATTGACCTTGTTGTACGTCACTTCCAGCCTGCGTGTCGCCTGCGGGTACATCGAGGAGTTGATCTTCGGCAGTTCGTCGGCCAGCCGCCTCGCCGCGGCGTTCACGCGTTGCGCATCGTTCTCTCGCCATGCCGCGCCCAACTCCATCGCCGCCTGCCGCGCCGGGCTGCTCTCGGAAAGAGACGAGAGGTGGATCCACTCCGCGCTGCGGTCGCCGGGAGCGACGAGGACCATGTTCGCCTTACCCTGCATGAAAAGCCGGACGGCGTCGTCCACCGAGTTCAGCGCCCGCGTGAAGGCCTCGCTCGACATCCGCTGCTCGCCGATCTTTCTCGCGTGGCGGTCCACCATGAGCGGTGAGACACGGGCGACCTTCTTCCACCGCTCCTGCATCGACTCATCATCGGGGAACTCCGCCAGCAGGATGTCCTCACGCAGGGGCAGGAACTCCACGCCGATCAGCGGTTTGTCAAGGTAATACCCCGGATCGATCGTCATGTCGAGGAGCGTGAACAAAGGGTCGAACGCGACCTCCCGGACATCTTCTCCGCCGGGTTTCGGGGTCTTGATGTAGTCCACGTACCGATTCCGGCCGGTGATGCGCTTCACCGATTCTTTCGCCAGCGTGCCCAGCACTTTCACGCGGCCGTTGTGAAACACGGCCAGTTCACGCAGAGGCTCCAGGTCCACCGTGGCCGCGAGCATGGCCTTGTTTGCTGTTTTCGGGACTTTCGCCAGGTCTGTGTTGTGCTGCCCGAAGGGGTTGGCGAGACTCGCACCGGAGCCGCTGAGCGATTGAGTGCGCGGATGGCTGTTGCCTTCCGGGGCGGACTGTGCCCGAGCGAGTGAGGCCGCTGCGATCATGCACAGCAGCGCGGTATATACGAAGCACGCCCACCCCCCACGACCGACGACCCTGCACATTGTCATGTTCATTGGAAGCACTCCGGAGGTTCGCGTCTGAACTTTGGATCGATTCACACCGACACCTCCGCCGGCTCGCGTTGCACCACGATCCGCGCCGGTTTGACGTACGTCCCGGATTTCACCTGCTCTTGCACACGCCGCTTTTCTCGGCGAACCAGCCACGGCTTGACGTAGAACGCCCACGGAATGCCAAGGCCCATCAGCACACTCCCCAGCGCGATGATATGGATCCCCGCGTTGTTCCCCACGCCCAGGATGGTGAACGAGGCAAAGGGCTTGGGGATCTGTCCCTCGTCGGCCAGCCGTTGCGTCCTGTTCCACCCTTGTGCATCCCACCCGGCCTGGCTGAACTTGAACTGGTGCGGTGAAAGCCCCGATCTGAGTCTGCCAACCGCGTTGGCGAGCCAGGTCCGCCGCTCATCCCACCAGAAAGGCGCGGTCAGCGGGGCGTTGAGTTTGGTGACATGCTCGAACGGCTCGAACGACAGAGAAGTGGGCGTTACCTTCAGAATGCTCTGATAGTCCCTGGGCGCGCCGCGATGGTCGTACGCGATCATCTGGAAATCTGCGAGTTGAATCACAAACCCCGGGAGCGGGTGTTGAAGTCTCCCGAAGGCCAACTCCACCACGGACCCATCGGGCAGCGTGACCGTCCGCTCGGTGCTCGGACCCATGCCGAAATACTTGGCGAATGGCAGCCATACCACCGCCGCGCCGCTGGCGTTACGAGCCTCGACCGCGAGCATGGCCTTGTCGTGCGTCCCGACCGCCTCGCGGTCGGCGCGGATCGCCTCGGCCGAAGCCGGGACGGGGCGCTCGACCTGCCGGGAATTCTCCCACCGTTCGCCGATGCGAAGTCGCACTTTCTCCAGCCCCAGGTCGACCCAGCCGTCCGCCGGCAGCGGGTCATGGACCTTCACCGCGCCGCCCTGTGATCGGACGATCGCACGCGAGCGACCTGCTTCAGGCTCGTCGAGATACACCTGCAGTTGATCCGACTCCACCAGTGTCACCCGGATCGCCCCGTCCGCATCGCGGCGCTTGGGCATGCCGGTGGGGTTCAACTCGCTCAATAAATCCTGATCGATGCCGGGAAATCGGTGATACACCCACCGGTCGTACGGCGCGGCCCCCACCCCCGACAGCGCCGGCGGCGTGATCGTCACCACCGCGATGCTGCTGTCCGCGTCCTTGTACCCCGGGGTGATGATCGGGAACGGCGGCTGCGGGCGAAGTTCCTTGACCAGAATCTTGTATCCCGTGGCCCCGGCCTCGATCAGCGTACCCATCATCACCGGAAAGACTCCCCGGTAGTTGGCGCCCGGCACTTCCACCACCAACGCGTGCATCGTCCCCGGCGGCAGAGGCTCGGAGAGGCTCTTCCACCTCTCCTCCGGCATGCCGGCACGAGCACCCATGGTGTACTCGATCGCAAACGTGCCGGGAACATCCGCGATTCGGTCCTTGGGCACGGAAGGCGCGAGTGTGAAAGAAAAAACCGGCTTCTCGGCATCCACCACGCCATCCTTGTCGGGGATCGCGCTGTGCATGTAGACGATCCGGAGCGGTGTCCTGTCACCACCAACGCTCGTCTCGGGCAGCCTGACCCAGTCATTCACACTTTCCGCGAAGTGGCAATACCCGATCACACGCAAGGTCAATCCGGGATCGACAAAGCGCCCCATCAACGGGACACACGGGATATCCAACACCCCCTGATCACTCACCCGCCAGGGAGCCTTGCGGCCCGCGGTCTCCCACGCCGACTCACCCATACCCGCCGCGAGGTTGTAGTCGTTGTACCGCGGCACGCCGCGGAGCGGGCAGGCGTCCCACTGACCGTCCCCGGTTGAGACATACACCGCGACTCTGGTATTATCGAAAAATCGGTCCTGAGGCGGCCCGACACCGGGCAAACCCGTTCGCTCGTTGACCCGACCCGCGAAGAGAATCGTGTCACCTTCGCGTTTCAGACCGCTGTAGTAGATGCTTCCCAGAGCGATCACCACGATGCCGGTATGAACGGTGAGCACACCGATGTTCTTGAATGAAAACTCGATACGCCGAACTGTGCTCACCACCATGTTCAGAACGAACAGGAGCAGAATCCACCGCAGCGGCCACCAGGAGTAGTACTCCAGTTCCGACATTTCAATGCCGGGCAGCCGGCGGAGAGTCACCGAGTAGTTGCGCTCTACAAACTTGTGAAAGAAACGCACACCGGTGCCTCGCTCGGGGCTGAACTTCAGCAGGGGCCAGATCCAGTACCACCAGGCGTAGGCCCCGGCGGCGGCGGCAGCGCCGCCGCAGATCAGCCGAAGCGACAAAGCAACAGCCCCGCCACCACGGACGATACGTGAGATACTCCACCAGACCAGCATCGCCGCGGCAGCGACCGCCAGGATCAACGTCATGGCATAGAACGCGAAGGTTGGCGCGAGCGCAATAAGGCCCACCGGCACACTCGCCGATATCCCGTACAGCACAACCAATACCAACAGAATCACGGCCAGCGTGATCGAACTGAATGCTCGGAGCAGGAACCAGACGGGCCGGAGTAACGGGCCTCGAAGATTCTCATCATCCCACTTCTGAACTTGTCGCCACTTTACACTCATCCGGTTCGCTTCTTTATCTCAACTTCAGAACGTTCTAAACACGATTGGAATTCCTGCATAAACGCATTATTTACCAATCAACAGCAATTCCGGCCTCCCTCCACCTAACATGATACGATCCAAAGCGAGATCAAGTTCTGACTTCGGGTTGAATTCTGTAACTGACACCCCAACTACTCCAGCGATGGTTGCCCCGCGTTTAAACGTAAAGGACAACGGGTCAAGTCCAAGTGCGGCCGCCCCATCCATGGTCGCCATTCCCAACACCGTGATCGCGGTCACGGCATCTCGGCGGTAAAGCAGACGCATTTCATCGAGGATAGAGATTCCGGATTCCGTCCCCCCGACCCATTCACCCCGGGGCAGGTTAATGATCGAATCCGTCCCGAGCGCGACCCGTGTGCCGCACAAGAGCATGTCAATAAATCGATGCGGCCCGAACGACGCCGCGGCATCGAAATACACGGCACTCCGGGGGCAATACACCACCGCGGTCCGGCTTTCCGCCAGGGATGTGATGTCCTCAT
This sequence comes from Phycisphaerales bacterium UBA2402, assembly GCA_002343715.1. GTDB lineage: Bacteria > Planctomycetota > Phycisphaerae > Phycisphaerales > UBA1924 > UBA2402. The sequence goes on from DDSA01000081.1 coordinate 49,985, forward strand.
TGCTCGCGTAGTTCACATGCGCGGCGAGAAAGTCCCCGTAGCGAAGAACCGGGGAAAGGTGCGCAACGGGAGTTTTTCCCCGACCAGCATCATCGAGGATGGACTCACTCCATACACCGAGCCGTTCCAGCAACTCTCGCTGAGGTCCGGCCCCGGATCGGATAAACTCGATCTCTTCCGGTGTCTCCGAAAGGTGCGTGGCCAGAGGCAGCGAGTGCCGCTGAGCCAACTCGATGGCCCGCATGTAGTTGCGCCGAGAGACCGAATAAGGAGCGTGGGGCTGCAAGCCCAGTTTCACCCGACGCTCCGCGTAACGACCGCGGGCGAGTGCGGCACCTTCCTGCACCGCATCCACGAGTCGATCCGCCCCGGATTCTTCCCCCGTACCGATACCGAAAAACTCGAGAAAACTCACACCCCACAATGGTGAATCCGTTAGCGCCTCATAGGCAGCGATCCTTGGCACGCCCCCCGCGGCCCCGGCGATGTCTCCTACCGCCACCACGCCGCCGAGCAGCGATTGTTCGATGCCCAACCTCACGGACGCCGCAATTGCTTCATCATCCTGCGCACGGCGACTGCGAACCAAATCAACGAAACCGATGAATCCTCGATCCCGGTCGTGCGGTTGCGGGCCGATGTGTGTCAGGTCCAGATGTGCATGCGCGTTGACCAGCCCGGGTAGAAGGACCTGGTCAGGTCGATTGATGCGCCGGGCGCGATTCGCCAAGGGGTGTCGATCCACCAACCCCGGCGGCCCCGCGGCGAGCACCTTTGTGCGAGCGTGCATGGCCGTTCGCCCCCCAAACACCACCTCCGACTCATCACGCATTTCCAGAAGCAACGACCCCGGAGAGGCTGACACCGCCAACGCATCTTCAATGGCGAGGGCGTCGATGCGGATGAATGCCGTTTCAGCGAGTGTGGGCGAATGCATGACTTCGGTCGCGGACCTGAACGCCGTCGGCAGGGTATGACCCCCACTCATCCCCAGCGGCATTCCAACCCCCATACCCGGCGATAACCTCTCGTTGACGGCGAAGACCGCAAGCCATCAAACCCTGCCCGGCATCATCCCACCGCGCCGAATGCCCCCTATTATCGACACCTTCGCACCCGCGATCCCACGAGCCTGCCCACGGAAGGGCCGGCGAACAGCACGTTCGCACAAGGAATCCAGATGAAGAACGACAACTCCGCACTTTCCACAAGAATCCCCACGTGCGCTGCCCTAGCCGTAGCGGCTTCGATGCTGACCGGCTGTGTGGGCCAGGGCCAGTACGACAATCTCTACGCCACCAACCGCAGCCTGACCGCCCGCAATGCCGAACTCACGCGCGAACGAGATGAGGCGCGCACCGCTCTCGAACTGTTGAAGAAGAGCCTCGGAAGCGGCGAGGGAGCCGTTGCCGCGCTGCAAAGAGAGAACGCCGAACTCCGCCGCCTCTACGACCAGGCCATGGCCAGCATGAAGGACATGGAGCAGCGCATGAGCGGGCTGAGTTTCGGCGACCTCGATCCCGCCACCGATCAGGCTCTTCAGGAACTCGCCGCGAAGTACCCCGATCTGATCAAGTACGACTCCGACAAGGGCATGCTCCGATTCGCCAGCGATCTCACCTTCGACTCCGGATCGGCCGTGGTCAAACCCGAGGCCAAGCGGGCGCTGGCCGCGCTCGCCGAAGTCCTCAAGTCCGCCTCGGCGCTCCAGTATGAAGTGGTCATCGAAGGTCACACCGACACCCAGCGGATCAGCGCCAACACGGCCAAACTTCACCCCACCAACCGCCACCTCTCGGCCCACCGTTCCATCGCCGTGATCAACGAACTCGGTGCCATCGGCGTTCCGTTCGGTCGCATGATGGCCGCGGGATGGGGTGAGTACCGCCCCCTGGTCCCCAATAACTCCAACGGCAACACGCCGCAGAACCGCCGCGTCGAGATCTTCCTCGCTCGCTCGCACGCCACCGGCACCCCTGCCGCCGCGTCTGAGTCCTCCTCCATCGCCCCAGACCGCTCGGCCCCTCCGGCAAGACCGATCGACCTGACCAAGTAACTGAATCCGCTTCGCGGCGATGACCGCGGCGACACTCACTCGGTTCTCGCTCCGCCCTGTTCTCTACAACGGGGCGTTTTTCATCATTGACACACCGGGTGTCGAAATCGGCGGGTACGCTCTCCCGAAGAAAGATCCCGCACCATGACCACACGCCTTCACTGCGACCGTTGCGACAAACCGTTCGACACCGATGCCCAGCCCGGCGACAAGGTGAAGTGCCCTCACTGCGCCGACGTCAACATCGTCCGCGCAACCGCGCACGGAAAACCGGTCACTCCGGCCCCTGATCGCGCCGCCGCCGCGGGCTATCCGCCCTCCACTGGACCGGAAACTGATGTTCTGCGCATCCGCCCCGCCATGCTGCGGGCGAAGCCTCTGCGCTTCTTCGGTCTTTGGGTCGGTGTTGTTCTGGGCGTCGTCGGCGGCATCATGTTGCTGGCTCCCATGCTGCCTGCCGCTATCGCCTGCTTCATCCTCGCCGTCGCGTGCGGTCTTGTTCTGTCGGTGTGGAAGTTTTATACCCTTCACGATCGGCTGCGGATCACCACGCGACGTATCGTCGACCGGGAGGGACTGTTCTCCAAGCGCACCAGCGAAGTCCTGATCAAGGATATCCGCAACGTGGTTGTCAATCAGACGTTCTGGCAGCGGCTCTGGGGCGTCGGGTCTGTCGCGATTTCCAGCGCGGCGGCGGACAACGGCATCGACATCGAGATGAGCGATGTGCCACGTCCGGAAGAGGTCAAGCGCGTGCTCGATTTCTATCGATGACTCGCCTGTCAGCGTCTGGATCATCGCCCGCGCCGGGTTGACCCCGCCCACAAGGCGCGGGTGCTGCACGCGGGCAACTCGTTGATGACCGCCTTCGGTTCTTCGCAACGTCCTCCACCTCCGCGTAAACGGGGTTTCATAGGCTTGTGCTCAGTGCCCCGTCATTCCTCGACCGCGTACGCCTTTCTCTCCGTCCCGCTGCTCGTGCTGTGGATCTTTACGCTGATGCCCACGCTCGGCGGCGTGCTGCTCGCGTTTATGTCCTGGTCCGGTTCCGGAGGCCCGATCTTCATCGGGGTGGACAACTTCCTGGCCCTTGCTTCCGACTCCCGCTTTCGTCCCGCGTTCATCAACACACTCGTCTTTGCCGCCATCACGATCCCGGTCTCAAACGGATTCGCTTTTCTCCTCGCCGCGGCGGTGAACGCCCCGTGGTTCCGAGCGGGCGCTGTCGCCCGATTGCTTCTCTTCCTTCCGGCGATCACTTCCCTGGTCGCCATCGGGTTTGCGTGGCGTTGGGTGCTGGATCCTTCCGGCGGGATCGTCTCACTCGCGTTACGAACTGTCGGGCTTCCGGCACCGGCGTTTCTGGAGGGAGGAACTCTTGTGCGAATCGGCAGCGTCGATCTGCTCAACTGGCCCCTCCTGACTCTCGCCGCTGTGCAGATTTGGAGAACTGTCGGGCTGGGCGTCCTTCTTTATGCCGCGGCGATGCGAGGCATCAACACGTCGATGATGGAGGCCGCCGAATCCGACGGAGCATCGCGTTGGAGAATCCTTCTGACAATTACGCGGCCCGCGGTCAGGCCCACGACACTCTTTTTGCTCTTCACCGGCCTGGTGGGATCGCTCCAGGCCTTTGACCTGGCCTGGGCATTGGCGGGCGGCACGGACTCGGCTGCGATCGATGTCCTGAACTGGTTCACCTACCGCCAGTTTCAGCAGAACCGTCTCGGGTACGCCGCCGCGTCGGGCGTGGTCGTGCTTCTCTTGTCCGCGCTCGCGGCCGGTATTCATTGGACAATCGCCGGGGAGAGGGAAACATGAACCACCGAGCACCGCCTCGCATGCTCCGCCTACTCGCCCACTCCGCGGTCTTCGGAACGGCGTTGTTGATGCTCGTGCCGTTCGCATGGATGGCACTCACATCCCTTAAAAGCGATACAGAGGCTCTTTCCGGGAGCGGACTCTTGCCCGCTGACTATCGGTGGGAGAACTACACGGCGGCGTGGACATCCGCCGGTTTACACCGCTACTACATCAACAGCATCCTCGTTGCTGTGTTCACCACCTTGCTGGGAGTCTCCTACAACGCCCTCGCCGGCTACGCGTTCGCCAAACTGCGATTCCGGGGACGGAGAGTGCTTCTCGGCACAACACTCGCCACAATGTTGATGCCGCCATCGGTCTACTTCGTGCTGGCGTACGTGCTGTGCGCCAGGCTCGGGCTTGTGGACAATCTGCCCGCCCTGATCGTTCCGTTCATCGCCAGCGGCTTCGGGATTCTCTACATGCGGCAGGCGATCCGTGCCGTGCCCGACGACGCGATCGAGGCCGGCCGTCTCGACGGCATGAATGAAGCCGATATCTTCTGGCACGTGGTCCGCCCGGCAATCGCACCGCCCCTTGCCGCGCTGGCCGTCATTACGTTCATGAACTCGTGGAACTCATTTTTCTGGCCCCTCGTGATGATCGATCGTGATCGGTTCAGAACGCTGCCCCTGGCGCTCGCCGACCTGGCATCCGGGCAATATGTCCAGAGTTGGCCGGTTCGAATGGCCGCCGCCATGATCCTGACTGCGCCACCTGTTATTGTTTTTATCACCTTCCAGCGTGCATTTCTCCGAGGCTTCGCGCTGCCCCACACCTGAGAAACGGCTCTGGCCTATTGCCGACTACTCTCTGGCCGATCTGCTTTCCCCGATGCGGGTCCGGGCGTATACTCCGCCCCACGCCGACGGGCGGTCTGTCTGGTGGGCGTCAGGCGTAGCCCCATACAGGGACTTCGTGGAAGGTCTCATCCAAAACCCAAACGGCAATACGGAGAGTTCAGCGTGACCGAGCAAGAGATTGAAGCGAAGGTTGTCGAGATCATTTCCCAGCAGATGGGGCACGACAAAGACAAGATCAAGCGTGAGATGAGTTTCTCCGAGGATCTCAACGCGGACAGTCTCGACCAGGTCGAACTCGTGATGGAGCTCGAAGAGGCCTTCGAGACCGATATCCCTGACGAGCAGGCGGAGAAGATCAAGACTGTCGGCGATGCGATCGACTTCATCAAGAAGGCCCAGGCCGGTCAGTAACCTTTCCGCGCAACCCGCGTCGGGAAGACTGGCGGCATAGTTGCCTTTGAACAGTTCCACCGGCATCACCGCACCTTTCACGAGAGGCCGCACCGAGTGAGCCAGCACACAGCCACAACCGGAGGCCGCCGGGTCGTCATCACGGGCATGGGCGCTCTGACGAACCTGGGTCTTGACGCAGCCTCGACCTGGCAAGGAATGCGTGACGGCCGCAGCGGCATCAGCTCCATCGAGGGCGATGACTTCAAGTCCTACACCGATTTGTGGGATGTCACCATCGGCGGCCAGATCAAGGGCTGGGACCCGACCAAGGTCATCGAGTTCCGCGAGGCCAAGCGTCTCGACCGATTCAGTCAGTTGGGCCTGGGCGCCGCCATCGAGGCTGTGCAGCATTCCGGCATCGACCTGGCCAAAGAGGATGCTGAACGCTGCGGTGTCGTCATCGGTTCGGGCATCGGCGGCATCAAGACCATCGAGGACGGCGTCAACAACCTGCGGGACAAAGGGCCTGCGAGGATCAATCCGTTCACTGTGCCGCGTCTGATGGGCAACGCCGCCACCGGCAACATCTCCATCAAGTTCGGCCTGAAAGGCCCCGCCTCATCGCACGCCACAGCGTGCGCCAGCTCCGGGCACGCGATCGCCGACGCGATGCACATCCTGCAGCGGGGCACCTGCGATGTGGTGCTCGCCGGGGGTGCCGAGGCGGCCTGCACACCCCTGTGCATCGGTGCCTTCATGGTGATGAAAGCGCTCTCGGCTCGCAACAGCGAACCTACCCGCGCCAGCCGGCCCTTCGATACCGGACGCGACGGCTTTGTCCTCAGCGAAGGCGCGGCCATCTTCGTGCTCGAAACCGAGGAGCACGCCAAAGCCCGCGGCGCGACCATCTACGCGGAACTCGTCGGCAGCGGCAACACCTGCGACGCAAGCCACATCACCGCCCCCGACCCCGAGGGCGACGGCGCCCTACGCGCCATGAAAATGGCGCTGGAAGAGGCGCGGCTCAATCACGATGAGATCGGCTATGTCAACGCTCACGGCACCAGCACCCCGCTGGGCGACAAGGCCGAACTCGCCGCGGCGATGCGCCTCTTCGGCGACCACGCGCGGAAATCCGCGGGCGGCAAGTTGCTGATGAGCAGCACCAAGAGCATGCACGGCCACTGCCTGGGCGCGAGCGGTGCGGTCGAACTCATCGCCTGTATCCACGCCGTGCGAGACGGGGTCATCGCCCCCACCATCAACCTCGACAACCCCGAGCCGGGATTCGACATCGACCTTGTGCCGCATCAGGCCCGCGAGCGTCGAATCCGGTACGCCATGAACAATACCTTCGGGTTCGGCGGGCACAACGTTTCGCTCATCGTCGGCGAGTACCGCGGCTAAGACTCACGCCCCCGAAGAACGCATCATCGACCGCAGCACGATTCTCGCCTTGGCGTGCCACGCCAGCGACACTCTTTCTCGCAAAACCCGGGCCGGGTCTGCCTCGATTTTCATCAGTATCTCACGATACAGACCCGTCAGCGCCCGCATCGCGGGGCGGCTCTCGTGTTCGATCATGGCATCCAGCGGTTTGGACTCGCTGAACAAGCCCGCCGCGAACTCGCACATCGCCGCCACCACTCTGGCGACTTGCTCCGGAGAGCGACCCTCAAGCACGCAATCCGCGGACAACCCCTCGAGCGCCAGGGCATCAAGCGGGAGATAGCACCTGCCGCGTCCGGCATCCTCACGCACATCACGCAGGATGTTGGTGATCTGGAACGCGACGCCCCGGCCCTCTGCCAGGCGCAACGCCTCTTCGCCGCCCCGATTGCCGAAGATCATCACGGTCGCCACGCCGACCGTTCCGGCCACACGCCGGCAATACCGCCGCAGTTCCTCGCTGTTCTCGAAGGGCCTGTGCGAGGCATCCTGGGCCTGCCCATCGAGCGCCTCCTCAAGGATCGCCGCGGGCAGGCCGTACATTCGAACCGTGTCCATCAGCGCGGGCCAGAGCGGCGACTCATCGGGCGGCACATCCCCAGAAAGCGCAAGCCGCGTCTTCTGCCTCCACGACTCAATCTCCGCGGCAATGTTCGCCGCGCCACTCTCCGCGCTGTCCGCGATGTCGTCGATACGCCGCATGTACGCGTACAACGCGAACATCGCCTTTCGGCGAGGCCGGGGCAGTAGTCGCAGCCCGTGGTAAAAGTTGCGCGCCGCCCCGCGCGTCACACGAGCGCAGTAACGGAATGAGGCGTCAAGGTCGGCGGAACGTACGACCGGAGGAGCGGAGTTGGCTGGTACCGACATCATCGAAGCAACACCGGTCATCAATTCACCGGGGGGCATGATATCCGTCGCCCTTCGCCGCTTTCACGGTTCTACATCGTCGAGTTATGAACTTGTGCCCGGGGACGTTGAGTTCGCCTGCATGGCAAGAATGCCGTACCGGGTGCCTGTGAAGCATGACGAGTGGGAGTTGTGCTGCCGTACCTAACGGCGGTCCATGATGCCGCCGGTGTACCCGTCGTTGTTGTACGGATCGGGAAGGCACTGTAAACCCTCGGCCTTCCGACTGACGAAGTACGCCACGGGGCTATCGCGCTGGGCGTCGAGCGAGTTGAACTCCTGCTCGAGGCCGTCCTGCGTGCTCTTGCGGGTGTAGATCGCGCAGCGAATCCGCGCGGGTGCCTTCGATTCGGGTCGCTTCTTCATGCTCCGGCCTCCGCCTTCTTCTTCCCGCGGGCCGACGGCAAGCCGAAGAAGCTCACCCCGTTCCAATGCGCCCCGGTGATCTTCTGCGCGATCGCCGTGAGCGACCGGTACACCTCGCCCTCGTACTCGAACCCGCGGGGCAGGACCCGTACTACGATCGCCCGTTCCTTGTACTCCCGGCGGATCACGGCCCCCGGCTTCGGGAACGAGTCGGGCCGCCCCGCGTCGAACGCCGCCGCGACCGTTCGCCCCGGGCCGTTCGCGGCCGTATTGGGGGGGCGTGGGGCGCTCAGGCGGATCTCCGCGTCGTCGGCCAGTTCCAGCGCCCGCCGCCGTGCTCGCTCGGACAACCCGCCCTCGCGGAGCGCCTGCATCCGCCAGACGATCCGCTTGACGAGGTACTGCTTGTGGCTGGTCCGCGTGGGCTCGCCGAAGACCTCGGCGTAGCGCTGCTTCAGTTCGGGCACTGTCAATCGGCCAAGGGCCTTCACCGTCGTGGGGATGTCATCGGGCGGGGGGTTCATCGGGACTCTCCGGTTCGCAAGGCGTCAACAAGCGGACGATCAAGGCGAACCGGTCCCAAGGGTTCAAGTCCATCTTCCTCTCTTTCTGACGGGGCCGAGATGTCGCCCGACTCGCCCATGCGGCGGGCATCCTCGTGCTGGCGGCGGATGCCTCCCGCCAGGATCTGGGCAATGGCGTGCAGCCGCTTGGTCGGGGTCAGCAGCGCGAGGTCATCGCGCTCGGCCCCCTCATCGAGGTCGATGGTCATGCGTGCGTCCGTGCGCGAGCCCAGTGGGGCCAGCGATGGTCAGTTGTGCCCGCCCGCCTGGCGGCGAGCCGTTAACCACCATCTACGCAAACGGTTCGGAATGTGGCGAAAGGGGCCGATCGGAACCTCAGAAGAACCGACCCCGTCCCAGCGCATTCCAGTCCTTGAACGCGTGAACGGGGTCACACAACGCCGACATGGCCGAACTTTGGCCTGCCCCGATCAGCAGGCCATGCACTCGGAGGTGCAGTGTTCTCCGCGCTGAAGAGACGGCGGAGGTCGTGGCCACCGGCACTGGAAACTCGCCGTCGCTAACGACGATGATGTCCGCCCTTGTCCACTTCTCAGTTTCGACTCGCTTCAGCGCCCGGCTCATCGGGTCCGCCACGTCGGTTCCTCCGTGGAACGAGCAGCCAAGGAACTCCAACAGAACCTGCACACCGCCGCGCTTGACGGACAGATCGAACTCGGCCACCTGCGTCGGGCCGCTGAACGCGTATAGGAAGCACTCGCGATTCTCGGCATTAGCAATTCGAATGGCCTCGAGCGTGACGGCCTTGGCGATCGTTTCTGGCGCGCCCTGCATAGAGCCGGAGGTGTCAAGGCAAACGATGATCGGCCCGCGATGCTGCTTCTTTCTCTTTCGCTCGGCGTCGCGGGCCTCGATGCCCGCGTCGTCGGCGATTAACTGTTCCTTCTCGACGCCGCGCACGTGGTACGTCGCCAGCGCCCGCTCCGCCCGCTTGGCATGCCAGAGCAGGCGCAGCGCCGGGCGGATGAACAGGACGGCTTCGGACGGGAGCATTCGCGCGATATCGCCCGAGCGCTCCACGCCGCGCGTGTCGTGCGGGACGATTGGCGTGTCGATGTCGCGGAGTTCGGCGGGGGCGCGGCAAACGGGGCCGAAGAGGCGTTCGAGGATCGGCGTGTCGTCGGGCTTCTCGGTCCTCTGCATCCGGCCCAGCTGCCGCACCACTTCCTGAATCTGCGGGAGTTTCTTGAGGAGGTCCGCCAGCCGTTTGGCATCCTGCCAGCCGGTGTGACGCAGGACGGTGCGAGAGAGGTCCCACCCCAGACCGCACATGCCCCCGAGTTCGCCGAACACTTCTTCGACGGCGGCCCAGGCGCGAAGGCGTTCGCCCCACGCGGAGGCCATCTGATCCGCCGCCTGCCTCGCTGCCGCCGCATCCGCTTGTTGCCTTGCTTCCGCCTCTTCCCGCTCGACTCGTTGATGTCTCGCTTGCTCGGACTCGGATGGTTCTTTGATCTGGCTCTTCCTCGCGGCCTCGATCTCCCTCAGCTCGGCGCATAGCCGGTCGGCCTCGGTGCTACTGAACCGATCGGCGGTGGCGGCGTGGTCAAGGACACTGAGTGTGACCTCGTCGGCCAACTCGGGGGACTCGGCGCATCGCTCGGCAAGGCCGGATTCCCTCAGCCATGCAAAGACTTCTGCCTGAACGCGGGTACTCGGCCACGCAGTTTCGTCCACGGCGGGGACTTGTCCGCGCCCAAGTGCGTTGCGGAGCACCCGCACGCCCTCGGCCCGATCGGCGAGCGTGCCTGCCGGATTGGTTGCGACGGCAGCAAAGACTGCAGGTGGTAGCGATGACATGGACGCGGTGATGCTGTCCAGCGTGCCCCGTGTAGCTGATTGTGCCGGAGCCTTGGTCATGGCTCAATCTTCATCCGTCAAGAGCCCGAGCGCGACCCAATCAAAGAAGCGGCCCGCGCCGCTTGCCAGTGACTTGGACCAGAACTGGTCGAAGCGCTGGGTCAACGATTCGCCGTTGCGGTCGTTGTTGCCGTAACGGATCGCCTGCACCATCCCGATGATGTGTTCGGCACTCTCGCTGCCATCCTCGGTCGTGTTGTCAGTGGCTACAAGGGCTTCGATCCCATCCAGACGCTTGAATACTGCGTCGGGTGCCTTGTCGATGACCAAGTACTCCCGGAGCAGCTTGAGATAAGTCCTGAGCGTGGAACTGTCGTTCCGTGCTTCCTCGTGGTAATGGTTGCGTCTGCCATTGAGGGAGAACTGGAGCACGCCGATGGCCTCACGCACGGCGGGCGGAACCTTCTCCTCGTCCTCCACGCCGACATGTCCCCGATGTGCGTTGCCCCAGTCATCGTGGCGAGCCTGAACCGTTAACGCCTCTTCAAGCGGCTTGCCGCTCCGGCGTTGCTCGCTCAACGCAAATGCCGCAAGCGACTTGAATGCTTGGAGCATCGACGGGGGCAAGGCCGCGAGTTCTGCCGGGAGAGTGCCCGATTTCTGCGGGAGGGTCTCGAATCCCGAAAGCGCAGCCTTCGCACGGCCGTCGAGCGAGGAGAGGAGTTCACGCTGTTGTGCTATGCGCCGCTGGGCGGGAATGACGAAGCCCGTATCGAGCCAGAGGTGCGACTTCACAGCCCGCTCAACATCTGTGGCGACCGCGTTCAGTGCGGCCTGTCCTGCCGCGATCTGCTCGCGGACCCATGAAACCCCGCCAGTCCGCTCCTTGATGTGTCGCGCGGTGTAGTGCCGCGTCTCGATCACGGGTTTGTTCTCGACCTGCTGCCGGTTGTCGTACCTGTGAGACTCGGTGGTCTGCTTTCCGTCGGCACCGATAAACAGGCGGTGCCCATGCTTGTCTTTCTTCTGCGGGCCTTGTTCGCGGTCGCCTTTCAGTTTCTCTTCCCAGGCCGCAACGTGTTTGCCGAGCTGGCCGGGGTCTTGGACCGTGGCCTCGCCGATGCGAGCTGTGTACCACTCGAAGAGTCCCGTGACTTCCTCCGGCCTGTGCCACAGGCAGTGTTGAAGCAGCCAGCAGTCCCACACCGATACGGCTGCGCGGCCGTCGGTGTGCGCGGCAACTTGCAGCAGGAACAGAGCCTTCCGCCAGCGACGGTCAGAGACGGGGATCTTCTGCTCCTGACAGTGCTTGCGCATCGCCTTCAAGAGCGACGCGACCTCGGCGGGGACTGTGACCTTCATCGCCGCCGCGTGGATGTGTTCAAGATCGCTGGGCGTGAGCATGAGGGCCGCGTCGATCGCGGGCTTGGCCTGGCCGCGCAGGTCCAGCAACTTGGCGAACCCCTCATCAGTGACGGGGCCGACGTGGTACCGCACCAAGAAACGGTCGTACAAAGCGAGCAGTTCTTCCTCTTGCGGCAGTTCGTTGCTGGCCCCGACCACCGAGACCAGAGGTGTTTTGACGCGCTGTGTGCCGTTGTCAAACTCCCGCTCGTTCAGAAGCGTGAGCAAAGCGTTGAGGATCGCGCTGTTGGCCTTGAAAATCTCGTCGAGGAAGGCGACTGCGGCGGTGGGCAGGTAGCCATCGGTCTGTCGCTGGTACTTGTCCTCTTCCAGCGCCTTGATGGACAGCGGGCCAAAGAGTTCTTCGGGCACCGAGAAGCGAGTCAGCAAGCGCTCAAAATAGGTCTGGCCCGTGAACGCGAGCCGCAGACGGCGCGCCAGCTCGCTCTTGGCCGTGCCCGGAGGCCCGATGAGCAGCACATGCTCCCCCGCGAGCGCGGCGAGAAGCGCAAGGCGGATCGGGTTGTCCCGCTCGATCAGCCCTTCCGATAGTGCATCCCGGATGCGCTGCAAGCGGAGTTTGAGCGCGGATGCGCTGAGCGTGCCATCGACAGAGCCCTTGGGCATCGAACTGGTTGCTGCCGCCACGAGAAGCCTCCTCCCAACCCATGAGAAGTGTAGTGTTGAGGCTGCCACATAAGTCTCTCGGGTTCGGCACCGTTCCGATCCTCGTCCACCCCTGATCGGAACCCCGCGTCAAAT
>DDSA01000081.1:62698-62835 GCA_002343715.1 Phycisphaerales bacterium UBA2402
GGAACCCGGCGGGTTCGCGTCGCCCGCCCGATGGGCCGTGCCAAACCGAGAGCGCGGCGGCCAGCCCAGCCCCGCGTTTGACCCCGGAATCTCCGTCGCTTCCGCCACCCCGCCCGGACGCCGGAAACCGGCCGGGC